>JBEPXW010000302.1:0-3477 GCA_041641715.1 Pseudomonadota bacterium | reverse complement strand
CGTGGCCGAGGGCGCCACCGTCGGCTACGGCGGCGACTGGCAGGCGGCGCGGCCCTCGCGCATCGCCACGATCCCGGTCGGCTACGCCGACGGCCTGCCGCGCGCGGCCGGCAACGCGGCCCGCGCCTTCCTCGACGGCCAGCCTCTGCCCTTCGCCGGCCGCGTCTCCATGGACCTCGTGACGCTGGACGTCACCGACTGCCCCGCGGCGGTTCCCGGCGCCATGGTCGAGCTGCTCGGCCCCAACCAGTCCGTCGACGACCTCGGCACCGCCGCCGGCACCATCGGCTACGAGGTCCTCACCTCTCTTGGAAGCCGCTACACCCGGCGCTATACGGGGGTCTGACCGAAAGGGGGCGCTCCCGGCACCGCCACGCCGCACCACGCCCCTCCCCGTCGGGAGGGAGAGGGAGGGGCCCGCCGCGCCCGCAACTCGAGACCGGAGCACGTCGAGATGGCCATCCTCTCCCTCGTCCACGGCTTCGTCGCCTCGCTCGGCGCGACCGTGATCTGGCTCTGCCAGGCGACCGGGTCGGTGTCGCTCTTCGCCGTCTCGGGCGTCTCCCACATCTTCGCGCCGCCCTGGTACCCGTCCGAGTTCGGCCGCCAGCTCATGCGGATCGGCTTCTTCTCCCTGCCCGTCATCGGCATGACGGCGCTCTTCACCGGCGGCGCCCTGGCGCTCCAGATCTTCGCCGGCAGCTCGCGCTTCAACGCCGAGAGCTTCGTCCCGTCGATCGTCGCCATCGGCATGACCCGCGAACTCGGCCCGGTGCTCGGCGGCCTCATGGTGGCGGGCCGCGTGTCCTCCTCGATCGCGGCCGAGCTCGGCACCATGCGCGTCACCGAGCAGATCGACGCGCTGACGACGCTCTCCACCAACCCGATGAAGTACCTGGTGGCGCCGCGCCTCCTGGCCGCGACCATCGCGCTGCCGCTGCTCGCCTTCGTCGGCGACATCATCGGCATCATGGGCGCGTACCTCGTGGGCGTCTTCCGGCTCGACTTCAACGGCGCCACCTACATCAGCACCACCTGGGACTTCCTCGAGACTGGAGACATCGCCTCCGGGCTGATCAAGGCGGCCGTCTTCGGCTTCATCATCGCGCTGATGGGCTGCTATCAGGGCTTCCACTCGGGCCGCGGCGCGCAGGGCGTCGGCTTCGCCACCATCAACGCCGTGGTGACCGCGTTCATCCTGATCCTCGGCTCGAACTACATCCTCACCGAGATCCTGTTTCCGGCGTGACACCCAAGTGAGCCCCATGCGCGACACCCCGCCCGAGACGCTGAAGATCGAGATGCGCGGCGTGAAGAAGCGCTTCGGGCGCAACCGCGTCCTGCGCGGGGTGAACCTCACGGTCCGCCGGGCCGAGTCGCTCGTCATCATCGGCGGCTCGGGCACCGGCAAGTCGGTGACGATCAAGACCATCCTCGGCCTGATTCCGCCGGACAAGGGCGAGATCCGGGTCGACGGCGACGACGTCTCGAAGCTGCGCGGCAAGGCACGCGAACGCCTCCTCGACAAGTTCGGCATGCTGTTCCAGGGCGGCGCGCTGTTCGACTCGCTGACGGTCTGGGAGAACGTGGCCTTCCGGCTCCGCCACGGCACCGGCAAGCTGCCGAGGCCGGAGGCCCGCGACGTGGCCATCGAGAAGCTCCGCCGCGTCGGCCTCACCGCGGAGACCGCCGATCTCTACCCCGCCGAGCTCTCCGGCGGCATGCAGAAGCGTGTCGGCCTGGCGCGGGCCATCTGCACCGAGCCCGAGATCATCTTCTTCGACGAGCCGACCACGGGCCTCGACCCGATCATGGCCGACGTCATCAACGACCTGATCCGCGAGCTGGTCTCCGAGCTCGGCGCCACCGCCGTGACCATCACCCACGACATGCGCTCGGTCCGCCGCATCGCCGATTCGGTGGCGATGATCCACGAGGGCGTGATCCAGTGGACCGGCCCGGTGGCCGAGATCGACAGCACGGACAACCCGTACGTCCACCAGTTCGTCAACGGCCTGCCCGAGGGGCCGATCGCGGCCATCCGCTGATGTGGCGCGCCGTCGTCTCCCTTAACCTCCTGCTCCTCGCCCTCTTCCCGGCCTCGTGGCTGGCGCCGCTCGCCCGCGCCGCCTTCTGGCCGTTCTTCTTCGGCGCCGACGAGATCACCATCCTCTCGGGCATCCGCGACCTCTGGGCCTCGGACGCGGCACTCGCCGCCCTCGTCGCCCTCTTCGCCATCGCCATCCCCTACGCCAAGACGCTGGCGCTGGCGGCGGTCCATCTCGGCCGCCTCGGCCCTCGCGCCCTGCCCGTCATCGAGGTCATCGGCAAGCTCTCCATGGCCGACGTCTTCCTCGTCGCCGTCTACATCGTCGTCGTGAAGGGGGTCGGCGTCGGCACCGTCTCGGCGGCCTGGGGCCTCTGGCTCTTCACCGGCTGCGTCCTCGCCTCGATCTGGGTCGCCCACGCGACGCGGCGCAAGTACGGGCGGCGACAATGACCTTGCTTGAGATCCTGCTAAAGGCCTGCGTTCTTCTGGGTCTCCTGGCGCTCATAGCTGGGAGCGTCTACCGGCGTCTCCTGATTGAGCGAAAGCGGCAGGAGCTCCTTGATGGAGTTCCGCTCAAACGTCGCCCACCCTTCTTCGAAGTGAGTCTCGGGACCGTGCCACAGACGAAAAACGGGCGCGATTTTGTATCATATTACTGGAAGGTCTCGCGCCGCGGCCTGGTAGCCTTGAGTATTATAATCGGTTGGCTTGCGTGCGCGATATTGGTGCTCGAATTGCTGCCCGGGTGAGGAATGGAGACGATGGAATTGCCGGTCGCCTCGATTCCTTGCCTGCCGCATGCCACTGTGATCCGGTAGCGTCGTGGCCAAGGGGGGACCCTCTTACGTCTGCCGCGACTGCGGCGCCGTCCACGCCAAGTGGGCCGGGCGCTGCGACGCCTGCGGCGCCTGGAACAGCGTCGAGGAGGACCCCGGCCTCTCCGCCGCCGGCCCCGCCGCCCGCAGCCTCGGGGCCACGAAGGGCCGCGCCGTCGCCCTCCAGCCCCTCGCCGGCCAGGAGGCCCCGCCGCCGCGGCGCGCCAGCCGGATCGCCGAGTTCGACCGCGTCCTCGGCGGCGGCCTCGTGCCGGGCTCGGCGATCCTCGTCGGCGGCGACCCCGGCATCGGGAAATCGACGCTGCTCCTCCAGGCAGCGGCCGCCTTCGCCGGCCAGGGCGCGGCCACCATCTACGTCACCGGCGAGGAGGCCGCCGACCAGATCCGCATGCGCGCCGCCCGCCTCGGCCTCGAGCACTCCCCCGTCCTGCTGGCGGCGGAAACCAACCTCCGCGACATCCTGACGACGCTCGACGCCGAGCGCCCGGCCCTCGTGGTGATCGACTCGATCCAGACCATGTGGGCCGACAACGTCGATTCGGCCCCGGGCTCCGTCACCCAGGTCCGCGCCACCGCGCACGAGCTCACCAC
>JBEPXW010000301.1:0-3485 GCA_041641715.1 Pseudomonadota bacterium | reverse complement strand
ACACGCCGGCCAGCGCCAGCACCAGGCTGACCGCGACGTACCCAGCGATTCGTCTCATGCGACGCTCCTTCCTTGCGCCCGGCTCACGGCCAGACCGCCACGTCCCAGCGCGCTTCGTCCCAACGCGCCGCGTCGCCATCACCGTTCTCGCCGTCGCCGTCGCCGTTGCCGCAGCCGACGACCAGCGCGAGCGCCAGCAGCAGCGCCGCCAGCCCGCGTACCCACCGGGGTCTCGTCATGGGTCGCCCTTTCCGTCCGAGACACGGGTCCACGGGCCGCCGCCGCGCGGCCGGTCCCGCCTGCACTCCGTGCTCCGACGCGGCGACGCTAGCACGCGGGTCGAGCCCGCGCGGATTCGGTCGGGTTCGCTCCGGGGATCCATGGAGCTCGCGGGTGCGTCGGTCGAGGCTCAGACCGTGTAGCGCATCGCCTCGGCCGGGTCGATTCGGGCCGCCATGCGCGCGGGCCCCAGCGCCGCGAGCAGGGCGGTGATCACCGCGAAGCCCACGGCCAGGGCCACCTGCCATGTCGCGACCGCCGGATACAGAACCGGGCTGAGGCCCACCTCGGCGTACATCTGCTCCATGCCGGGAATCGTGAAGCCGCCAGACAGCCACGCGACCATGCCCAGCCCGGCGGCCAGGCCCAGCCCCGCACCCGTCACGCACAACAGCAGGCTCTCGAGCGTCACGAGCGACACCACCCGCCGCCCGGACGCGCCGAGCGCCTGGACCACCCCGAACTCGCGCACCCGCTCGAGCGTGCTCAGGTAGATCGTGTTCAGCACCAGCAGCCCGGCCAGCACGAAGAAGATGAGCGACATCACCACCATGACGGGAGAGACGAACCGCAGGATCGCCACGAACGCCGGATCGATGTCGCTCCAGTGCTCGATCTGGACGCCGGATCCGAGCTCGGCGCGCAGATGCTCCGCCAGCTCCCCAGCCGCCGCGTCACGCCCTTGGGTCCGGACGTCGGGCAGATGCAGCTCGAGCGCGTCGATGGCGTCCGGCGCGGCCAGCGCCTGCGTGGCGGCCAGCGACAGGTGGGCGGCCGCGATCTCCTGGCGCGGATCGTCGTAGCGCAGCAGGCCGCGCAGCGTGTACGCGGCCGCGCCTAGCCCCTCGGCGTCGGGGGCGTAGACGTAGACGTCCTCGCCCAGCTCGATCTCGAGGGCCCGCGCCAGCGAGCGGCCCAGCAGGATGCCGTCGCCGTCGCCCTCGGCCAGAGCGGCGCCCTCGGCGAGGTGATCCTGTTCGAACGCGCGTTGGAGCGCCTCGGGGCGCGCCTGGCCGGTGACGGCGACGCCGCGCGAACGGTCGGATCCGGCCACGAGGGACGGCACCCGGAGCGTGCTCACCAGCTGCGCCTCGGGCGCGATGCGCTGCACCCGCGCCCGCAACGCGTCGGCGTCTCGGATCAGGCCGGCGCGGAAGCTCGGTGCTTCGCGGTAGTCGTCGGCGTGCACCTGGACGTGGCCGACGCGCTCTACCAGGTCCTGGTAGAAGCTGTTCGTGAGCGCCCCGCCCATCGCGTACAGCAGGATGGCGATCCACACGACCATCGCGACGGCGAAGATCGCGATCAGGCTGCGACCGCGCTGACGCCACAGGTTGCGCCAGGCCAGGGCGAGCGTCATGCGCGCATCGCCTCGGCCGGCTCCAGGCGCCGGATGCGGCGCCCGGGCACGGCGATCGCGAGCAGGGCGGCCAACGCCACCGTCGTCGCGGCCCAGGCGAGGTAGCCGACTTGGACGGTGATCAGCAGCTCGTCCGTGAGCGCGTAGCCCTCCAGGAAGCGCGAGTAGACGTTCTTGATCAGCGGCCCCATCGCGTTCGTGACGGTGAGGAGGGCGTTCAGGCCGAACCCGAGCGCGGCGCCCAGCGCGAAGCCGAGGCCGGCGGTGAAGCTCGCCTCGAGCATCACCATCCGCGCGATGCGGCCCTGGGTGAGGCCCAGCGAGGTGATCACGCCGAACTCCCGCGTGCGCTCGATCACGCTGACGACGACGGTGCTCATCACCGTGATCGCGGCGAAGATCGCGAACACCAGGATCATCGGCACCATGTTCGCGCGCTTGGCCTCGATGCCGGACATGATCCCCGAGAGCTGATCGTGAATGCCCAGCGCCACCACGCCCTCGGGCAACACGCCGGCGGCCTCGATCCGCGAAGCGACCGTCCTCTCGCGTCCGCTCGCGACGTCCAACGCCACGGAGGTGGCGGACGGTACGCCAGTGAGCGCGCGTGCATCCTCGAGGTGGATCCAGGCCATGGCCTCGTCGACGCTGGTGACGCCGGCGTCGATCAGACCCACCAGGCGCAGTCCCAGACCTTGGCTGCCCGCCAGCGACTGGACGTCGATCGCGAGGCGCTCCCCGATCCGCACGTCCAGCTCGGCGGCGAGGTCGGTACCCAGGACGATCTCGCCGCGGCCGTCCAGCATCGCGCCCTCGATGTGCTGCGGCAGGTCGCTCACGGTCGGCTCGGATCCAGGGTCGACGCCGCGGACCTGGACGCCACGCGTGCGGTACGGCGAGCGCAGCAGGGCCGGTAGCTCCAGCCGAGCCGCGACGGCGCGCACACCGTCGACGTCCGCGAGAGCGCCCGCGAAGTCCAGATCGGCCAGCGCGTTCTCGGGGTCGGGATCCTCGCGGTGCGCGACCGTCTCGACCCGGACCGGCGCGGCGAGGTAGCGCGCCTGACTCGACACGAGCATGTCGACGAATCCGTCGAAGAAGCCCCAGAAGAAGATGATCGCGAGCGTCGCGTACGCCACCACGGCCAACAGCAGCTGCGTGCGCCGCTTGTGCCGCCACAAGTTGCGCCAGGCGAGCCGGGCGAGGAAGCCGTTCATCGCTTCGCCTCCGGGCGGAGCCGGGTCGCCGGCCACGCGGCGGGCCGCCGTGGCCCGTGCGTCCAGGATACGCTCGCCCGAAGCGTCCGTCGGTGCGGGCCTCCATCCTTCGGGCGATGCCACCCGCGGTCGGGCGGCCTACCGTGAGGTCGCACCCGGCGGTCGAACGCCGCCCGGACGGGGCCGCGCCGAGCGCGATGGCCCGGAGAGGAAGACCATGAGCGACGAGCGGCATGAATCCCAGGACACGGCTGGCCACGAAGGCGGCGCGACGGCCGAGGGCACGACGACCCAGGATGCGGGTACGACGGGCAAGCGGACCTTCGTCGAGGAGTTCCAGGTCTCGGGCGAGCGGGTCGTCGAGAAGATCAAGGAGCTGATCCGCGAAGGCAACGTGCGGCGCATCAGCCTCAAGAACGAGAAGGGCGAGACGCTGATCGAGATCCCGCTGACGATCGGCGTGATCGGCACGCTTCTTCTGCCGGTATGGGCGGGCATCGGCGCGATCGCCGCGTTGGTCGCGAACCTGACGATCTCGGCCGAGAAGGTGGCCGAGCCGGGCGAGGCGCCTGCGCGGCAGCAGGACGACGAGAAGGCCGCGCCGGCCTGAGCTCGGGGTTCCGACCCTC
>JBEPXW010000300.1:0-3486 GCA_041641715.1 Pseudomonadota bacterium | reverse complement strand
GGGCGATCTGGCACGGCGCCTGGGCGACGCTCGCGGCCTATGTCGGGCTCGTCGCGCTCTCGGCTCTCTGGTCGCCGGTCGCGCCTTTCGTGGTCGAGCTCGGTCTCGCGCTCATCCTCGCCTCCGAGGGCGGCGCCATACGCCGCGCCGAGCTCTCCTTGCGCCGCTGGCGCCGGGCGGGGCTGGTGGAGGCGCGCTCCGCCGAGGGCGCCGAGGAGCTCTACCTCAAGGGTGAAGCCCTGTGACCACCGCGATCATCGATTACGGCTCCGGCAACCTGCGCTCGGCGGAGAAGGCGTTCCGGCGCATGTCCGCGGAGGCGGCGGGCGCCCCCGTCGCCGTCACCTCGGACCCGGAGGCCGTCCTCCGCGCAAGCCGCATCGTGCTCCCCGGCGTCGGCGCCTTCGCCGACTGCCGCGCCGGGCTCATGGCGATCCCCGGCCTCTTCGAGGCCATCGCCGAGCGCGTCGCCGCGGGCGCGCCCTTCCTCGGCATCTGCGTCGGCATGCAGCTCATGGCGACCCGCGGGCTCGAGCACCGCGAGACGCCGGGTTTCGACTGGATCGCCGGCGACGTGGTGCGCCTCGCTCCCGAGGATCCGGGGCTGAAGATCCCGCACATGGGCTGGAACGCGCTCGACGTGCTCATCGAGCACCCGGTGCTGGCCGGCATCCGGGACGGCGACCACGCCTATTTCGTGCACTCCTACCACCTGGTGCCGCGCGAGCCGGGCGACCTGCTCGCCTCCGTCGAGCACGGCCAGACCATTGCCGCGGTGGTGGGGCGCGAGAACATGGTCGGCACGCAGTTCCACCCGGAGAAGAGCCAGCAGACGGGGCTGCGCCTCATCGCCAACTTCCTCGCCTGGCGGCCCTGACGGCCGGGGCTATTTACACGAGAGACCTGTCGCGCCATCTTCCCTGCGAGCCTTGCCGCGATCATTCCGGGAGACGACCACCATGACACGCATTCTCCGCACCCTTGCCGTCGCCGTCGTGGGCGCGGTGCTGCTGGCGGGCGGCCCCGCCATGGCCGAGAAGCCGGAGATTTTCGTCGACTTCCGCACGGGCGTCGCGCTCCACGGCTACGATCCGGTCGCCTATTTCACCGAGGGCGCCCCGAGGGAGGGCGACCCGGTCCATTCGCTGGAGTGGAACGGCGCCACCTGGCACTTCGCCTCGGCCGAGAACCGCGAGACGTTCGCCGCCAACCCGGAGAAATACGCGCCGAAATACGGCGGCTACTGCGCCTACGCCATTACGAAGGGCAACGCCGTGCCGGCCGACCCGAAGGTCTTCACCATCGTCGACGACGAGCTCTACCTCAACCTCAGCCCCAATGTCCGCAAGGTCTGGCAGGAGGACCTCCGCGCCAACATCGCCGCCGGCGACAACAACTGGCCGGAGGCGCTGGTTGAGAAGGGCCGCACCAAGTTCGAGCCCTCGGGTGGGGGCGACCGTTGAGGCGCCGCGCCTAGAAGTGCCTGCGCATCAGCGCCGCGATCCGTTCCGGCGCTAGCACCGGCGGCAGCACGCTTTTCACCACGCCGTCGCGGCCGACGAGGTAGATGAAGCTGCCATGGGCGTAGACCGGCGCGCCCTCGGGCGTCTCGGCCACCCTCTTCGCCTCGACCTGGAAGGCGGCCCGCGCCTTCGCGAGCGCCGCCTCCGTGCCGGTCAGGCCGATCAGCCGGGGGTGGTATTCGGCCAGCCGCGCGGCCATGGCCGCGGGGGTGTCGCGCGCGGGGTCCACTGTGATCATCACCGCCGCGATCTCCGCGCCCTCCGCCCCGAGCAGGTCGAGCGCCGCGCCCATCCGCGGCAGCGCGACGGTGCAGATCGACTCGCAACTCGCATAGCCGAAGAAGACCGCCATCGGCCGGCCGGCGAAGTCCGCCTCGGTCACCGCGCGGCCCGTCCGTCCCACGAGGCTGAAGCGCGGCCGGATCTCCACGGGGAAGGGCAGGGCCTGCCCTGGCCCGGCCGCGTGCGTCGCGGCCTCGGCGGGCGTGGCATGGTCCACGCCGTCATGGGCGAGGGCGCCCTGCGCCAGCCCGGCGGCCAGCAGCAGCGCGGCGATCGGCCGCATCAGAAGTTCTCCTCCGCGAAGGCCGCGTCCGCCTCGGCGCCGAGGCCGAGCCGCCCGTGCGCCTCGATCTCGGCCCCGACGCGCGGGTCGCGGCGGAACCACGGGCCCTCGCCCCCGGCTTCGGGGAAGCGCCGCTCCCAGTCCCCGGTCCACCGGTTCGCCTTGTGCACCGTGTCCTCGCCGAGCACCCGGACCGTCTGCACCTGGTAGAGCTTCGCGCCGAGCGCGGGCGTGATGCCCGGGTCGCCGACGAGCAGCCCGTCCACCTCGACCTGCTTCCCGCAGAAGGCGGCGAGGTCCACCGTCGCCCCGGTGAAGATCGGCTGGGCGTTCTTGGCGGCGAGCACGAACTTCCCGTCCGCCGCCCGCAGGATGCCCATCTGCCGCGCGCCCGCGCCGCAATCCGCCGGGCAGTCGCCGGTCAGCGCGCAGATCGCGTCAACCACGCGCCCCTCGAAGCGCGCCTTCTCCTCGCCGAAGAGGTTCCAGGCCTTCGCCTCGCTGCCCTCCGAGAACGGCCCCTCGGCCAGCGCCGGCCCCGCGGCCATGAGCGCCGCCGCCAGGATCATGCCCCGCATCGTCCGCCTCCTCATTTCTCCGGCTCCGGGAAGGCGAAGGGCGGAACGACGCCGTAATCGTCGTGGGTCTCGTTCACGATCCCGTCGTCCGCGACCACCTCCTCGACCAGCAGGTAGTCGATGCCGTCGCGGCGGTAGTGCAGCCCGTCCGCCGTGAGCCGGTGGCTCGCCACCTTCAGGAGCGTGTCGCCGGTGGCGACGTCGCCCGACCCTTCCCACTTGATCACCATGTAGACCGTGCCGTCGTCGGCCTTGAGCCCGACGGGGATGCCCCCCGCCGCGCACCAGACCGCGCAGGTGTGGTGCGCCGTGCCGACGGTCGCCTCCGGCCCGCCCATGACGCCCGAGAAATAGCACCAGGTGTCGATCATCTCGCCGGTCACGCGCACCCGCTCGCCTTCCGCCGCCATCGCCGGCAGCGCGGCGAGCGCGATCCCCGCGCCGAGAGCCAGTCCTTTCAGCATCCGCGCCTCCCTCGTCTGGTGGAGCGGAGGATAGGCGGGCGGCGCACACGGCCAAGTCACGATTTCTTGGGCAGCCCGCTTCACCTCGGCGCCGTGCCGGGCTAAGGGGGCGGGCGGAGAACCGAGACATGATCCTCTACCCCGCCATAGACCTGAAGGATGGCCAGTGCGTCCGCCTCCTGCGCGGCGAGATGGACGCGGCGACCGTCTATGGCGAGGACCCCGCCGCGCAGGCCCGCGCCTTCGCGGACGCGGGCTGCGAATGGCTCCACCTCGTGGACCTCAACGGCGCCTTCGCCGGCCGGCCCGTGAACGGCGCCGCGGTCGAGGCGATCCTCGCCGCCGTTTCCGTCCCC
>JBEPXW010000299.1:0-3488 GCA_041641715.1 Pseudomonadota bacterium | reverse complement strand
GTAGAAGGCCGGCAGGGCGCCCGCGGCCTTCGCCTCGGTCTCGTAGAGGGAGTCGTCGGTGATCCGCTCGACGGTGACGAGGACGCGGGCGGCGCCGTGCGCCATGGTGGCGAGCTCGCGGCGCCGCCCGATGAATACGTTGCCGTCGCGGTCGGCGAAGGGGGCGTGGAAAAGGGCGACGTCGAGCTTGACCGCCGGCAACACCAGCACCGGGTCGGGGGCGTTGCCGAAAGGGCTCTCGATCACCTGCCAGTCGGGGCGGTGCTTGAGCACGTCCGAGCCGATGACGCCGCGGAGCGGCATGAAGGGGACGGCGCGCTCGGTCGCCTGGAGCTGGGCGTGGAGCGCGGGGCAGGTGGCGTCGCGCATCCGGAGAGCGCCGGATTCCACCGCCTCGGTGAAGCGGGGCGCGAGGCCGTACTCGCCGAGGGTCACGGCGGCGGCCTCGACCTCGGCGACGCAGCCGGCGCCGATCAGCATGTCGGCCTGCAGCGTCGAGTAGGGCAGGCAGTAGAGGCGGAGGTCTCGCGCGCCGCGGGCGATGAGGGCGCGGGTCGCCGCCACCGGCACGCCCGAGTAGTCCGCCGGGATGCCGAGCAGCGCGCCGTCGGGGATGGCGGCGGCGATCTCGTCCACGGTCATCGGCGTGAAGGCGGTCATGGCGGCTCCATTCATCAGCCTGCTGATGGGGGACCGGCTTGCGGGCCGGGCGGGCCCCGTGTGAAACCCTCTCTGGCGGGCTATGATATGGCCACGGGCGGGCAAGACAAGGACGCGAGGCGTATGCGCGACACCGAGGCTCTGGGCGCGGGCGATCCGGGGGCGGTCGAGGCGCTCCTCGGCGCGCGGACCGAGGCGGGGGCCTGGGCCGGCATGGCCGAGGCCTACCGCCGCTTCGGCTGGCTGGCGGCGCGGCTCGACCCGCTGGGGCAGGGGGCGCCGGAGATGCCGGCGGAGCTGGACCCCGCGCGCTATGGCTTCACGGCGGACGACGCGCGGCCGCTCCGGCGGGCCTATTGCGGCACGATCGGCTGGGAGATCGGCCACGTGCAGGACCACGCGCGGCGCGCCTGGCTGGCGGCGCGGGCCGAGGAGGCGTGGGAGCCCGCGGCGGAGGACCGCGCGGGGGCGCTCAGGCTGATCGCCGAGGGCGAGCACCTCGAGGCGACCTTCCTGAGGCGGATGCCGGGGGTCAAGACGTTCGGGCTGAGCGGGGCCGAGGGATACCTCGTGCTGACGGACGCGGTGATGCGGGCGGCCGTCGGGCTCGGCGCGCGTCGGCTCTTCGTCGCCGGGATGCACCTGGGGCGGTTCACGCAAATGGGCCTCAACTTCGGCAAGCCGCTGGTCCGGCTGGTGGCCGAGGCGAAGGGGACTCCCGACATGCCGTTCGAGCTCGGCGCGCAGTCGGACGTGCCCTACCACCTCGGCTTCGACGGGTCCGTGCGGGTCGACGGGCGCGAGGTGGCGATCTGGGTGGCGCCGCATCCCTCGCACCTCTCGCTGGTCGGGCCGGTGAGGCAGGGGCGCGCCCGCGCGGCCGTCGAGGCCGAGGGGGGGCGGGCGGCGTGGCCGGTCATCCTGCACTCGGAGGCGGCGTTCGCGGGGCAGGGGATCAATGCGGAGGTGCTCCAGCTCTCGGGCCTCGCGCCATGGCACGTGGGGGGCACCGTCCATCTGGTCGTCAACAACCAAATCGGCTTCACGACGGACCCGGAGGAGGGGCGCACGGCGCGCACCGCCGCCGACATCGCCAAGCTGGTCGAGGCGCCGGTCCTCCACGTCAACGGCGAGGACGGGGACGCGCTGATCCGCGCCGGGCGCGTGGCGGCCGAGTACCGCGCCGAGTTCGGCGCGGACATCGTCGTCGACATGCTCGGCTACCGGCGCAAGGGCCACAACGAGATCGACGAGCCGCGCTTCACGCAGCCGGTCGTCTACAAGGCGATCGACGCGATGGCGCCGCTCTCGGCGCGCTACGCGGAGCGGACGGGCGCCGAGGCCGACATCGCCGGGTTCCGCGAGGCGCTGGACGCCGCCTTCGCCGCGGCGAAGGACTGGGCGCCGAACGGGCCGGAGGAGACGCCGCGGGGGCTCGCCACGGACATCGAGGCGCAACTCTGCGCCCCGGTCGAGACCGGGGTCGGCGGGGACGCGCTGCGCGGGCTCGGCCGGCACATCACCCGGCTGCCGGAGGGGTTCCGGGCACATCCGAAGGTGGCGCGGTTCCTCGGGGAGCGGGCCGAGGCCGTCGAGGCGGGCGAGGGGGTCGACTGGGCCACCGCCGAGGCGCTTGCGCTCGCGAGCCTCGCCGAGGAGGGGCGGCCGGTCCGGCTCGTCGGCCAGGACTCGGTGCGGGGCGCGTTCACGCAGCGCCACCTCGCCGTCTTCGACCAGGAGACGGGGGCGCGGCACATGGTGCTCTCCGGGCTCGCCGGGCGGGCGGAGATCCGCAACACGCCACTGATCGAGAACGCCGTCCTGGCCTTCGAGTACGGACTCAGCACCGCCATGCCGGAGGGGCTCGCGGTCTGGGAGGCGCAGTTCGGCGAGTTCCTGAACGTGGCGCAGGGTGTGTTCGACCAGGTCGTCACCTGCGGCGAGACCCGCTGGCTGATGGAGAGCGGATTGGTGATCCTGCTGCCGCACGGGCTCGACGGCGGGGGCCCGGACCACGTGACCGGGCGGCCCGAGCGGCTGCTGGCGGCCTGCGCGCGGGGGAACATCCGGGTGGTGAACGCCTCGACGCCGGCCAACTTCTTTCACGCGCTGAGGCGGCAGGTGACGGGGCCTTTGAGGAAGCCGCTGGTGGTGCTGACGCCGAAGGCGCTGCTGCGCCACGGGGGCTGCGTCTCCGGGCTCGACGAGATGGGGCCGGGGACGGGGTTCCGCACGGTCATCGCCGAGCCGGGAGAGGGCGCGCGGCGGGTGGTGCTGTGCACGGGGAAGCTGTTCTATCTTCTGGACGCCGCGCGGCGCGAGCGGGGCCGCGACGCCGTGGCGCTGGTGCGGCTCGAGCAGCTCTACCCGCTGGACGAGGCGGCGGTGGCGGCGGCGCTGGCGGCCCATGGCGACGCCGAGCTCGTCTGGGCGCAGGAGGAGCCGGAGAACATGGGCTATTTCACCTGGCTCGACCGCCGGCTCGAGCGGATCGCCGGGCGGAGGGTGGCGCTGGTCTCGCGGCCAGCCATGGCGAGCCCGGCGACCGGGCCAAAGAAGTGGAACGACGCCGAGGCGGCTGCAGTGGTCGATGCGGCGCTGGGGGAGGGGCCATGACGGTATCGGACGAGACGCTGGCGGCGCTGGCCGGGCTCAACACGCCGACGCTGGCGAACGCGCTCGAGGAGTTCGGCATAGACGGGGTGATCCATGGCCTTGCGCCGGCGGGGCCGGGGATGCGCTGCGCCGGCCGGGCCGCGACGGTGCTGGAGATGACCGGGCCGCGCGGGGCGTTTCCCTCGTCCGACTTCAGGGTGGGCGAGATGATC
>JBEPXW010000298.1:0-3517 GCA_041641715.1 Pseudomonadota bacterium | reverse complement strand
GTCTTCTCCACCGGCGACCACATCACCGGCTTCGAGCCGCGGTAGAGCGCGCCGTTCATGACGAAGGTCATGAACTCCTCGGCGATCACCGCCTCCGAGCCGAAGGCCATGGTGAGATAGGGCTCGTCCCACTTGCCGATGACACCGAGGCGCTTGAACTCGTCGCGCTGCACGTCGATCCAGTACTCGGCGAAGCGGCGGCACTCGGCACGGAGCTCGTTGACCGGCACGGCATCCTTGTCGAGGCCCTTGGCGCGGTACTGCTCCTCGATCTTCCACTCGATGGGGAGTCCGTGGCAGTCCCAGCCCGGCACGTAGCGGCTGTCGTAGCCGAGCATCTGGTTCGAGCGCACCACGAAGTCCTTGAGAATCTTGTTCAGGGCCGTGCCGATATGCAGGTGCCCGTTGGCATAAGGCGGCCCGTCATGCAGCACGAAGGGCGTCCGCCCGGCCTTCTCGCGCAGCTTCTCGTAGACGCCGATCTCCTCCCAGCGGGCGAGCCAGTGCGGCTCGCGCTCGGGCAGGTTGCCGCGCATCGGGAAGTCGGTGCGCGGCAGGAACAGGGTGTCCTTGTAGTTCGGCGCGTCGCCCTCGCGGCTCTCGGGCTTGGCTGAGGTGTCGGCGGTCATCGCTCGGCTCTCGGTCTCGGCTGGCTTTCGTTCGCATATCGTCGAAGGGGCCCTACGCCCCGCTTCCCGGCGCCGCCGGACGGTCAAGCCATCCGCCGGGCCGGGCCGGTAATTCGTATTGCGATGCCGACCGGGCGCAACATGGCCGCGCTTATAGCCGTCCCGATTCCGCGCGTCCAGCGAGGCGGAGCCGCACCGCCCCGAAAAGCCGGACGGCCCGGCGGTTGGCCGGGCCGTCGCGAGTTGCCGGAGCCGGGCGGGCTCACTCCTCCTTGGAGGACTCCTCCTCGCCCTCGGCGCCCTCTTCGGCCTCGGCCTCCTCGCCCTCCTCGAGCGCCTCGGCCTCCTCGGCCTCTTCTTCCTCTTCCTCGGTCACCAGCGCCGACGGCGCCGAGATGTTCGCGATGACGAAGTCGCGGTCGGTGATGGTCGGGACCACGCCCCGCGGCAGGTCGACATTCGAGATCTTCACCACGTCGCCGATCTCGAGCCCCGTCAGGTCCACCGTGATGTGGTCCGGGATGGCGCTCGCCGGCACCTTCAGCTCGACGTCTCCGCGCACGACCGTCAGCACGCCGCCCTTCTTGAGGCCCGGACAGGCCTCGCGGTTCTCGAACTCGACGGGGATGTAGAGCGCGATCCGCGCCCGCGGCGACAGGCGCAGGAAATCGGCGTGGATCGGCAGGTCCTTGACCACGTCGCGCTGCACCGAGCGGCAGATGACGCGGTTGTCCTCGCCGTCGACGCGGAGCGTGACGAGCCGCGAGAGGAACCGGCCGGCCTTCAGCGCCCGGATCAGGTCATTGTACTTGATGCTGATGGGGACGGCGGGCTTCTTGTCCCCGTAGACGACTGCGGGAACCAGGTTCTCACGGCGCGCGGCGCGGGCAGCCCCTTTGCCCGATGCCTTGCGCGACGTGGCTTCGATCACCGGCGATTCGGCCATGTCTCGCGCTCCTTTGTGTGTGCTCGCCCGACGGCGCTCCTCCAGGGGTGCAATCGCCCGGGCGCGCGCTCGTATACGCGAATCCGCGGCGAATGCAAGCCCGCGGGGCAGGAACAGTTTGACTCTCCGGCCCCCTCCCCTCTTACTGATTCGCCGTCGACCGGCACGGGGACAGCCTTTGTAAAGAACAGCCGGCGACAAACAGGGGAGTAATCACAATGATGATGGATATTGCGAAACGTGCCGGCATGGTCGCCATGGCGGCAGTCGTGACGACGGCGCTCGGCAGCGGCGAGGCCGACGCGCAGAAGGTCCGCTGGAAGATGCACGCCGCCTTCGGTCAGAACGTGGCCGTGCTGGGGCCGCCGCCCCACCGCATCGCCGAGGCGGTCGGCCGCATGTCGGACGGCGACTTCGACATAAAGGTTTTCGAGCCCGGCGCGCTTGCCGGCGGCTACGCCTATTACGACCCGGTGAGCCAGGGCGCCTTCGAGGCCGCCTTCGGCACGCCCGGCGCCAACCAGGGCAAGAACTCGGCCTATGCGTTTCTCTCGACATGGCCCTTCGGCCCGGCGGCGCCCGAGTTCGTCGCATGGTTCAAGTACGGCGGCGGCAAGGAGATCGCCGAGGAGCTCTACGCCCAGGACAACATCAAGTACCTGCTCTGCGGCATGATCCCGCCCGAGACCTCGGGCTGGTTCCGCGATGAGATCGAGAGCCTCGACCAGCTCAAGGGGCTCAAGATGCGCTTCTTCGGCGTCGGCGCCAAGGTGATGCAGAAGTTCGGTGTCTCGACACAACAGCTCGCCGGCGGCGACATCTACCCCGCCCTCGAGCTCGGCACCATCGACGCCACCGAGTTCTCCATGCCGGCGATCGACCGCTCCTACGGCTTCTACCAGATCGCGAAGTACAACTACTTCCCGGGCTGGCACCAGCAGTCGACCTCGAACGAGCTGCTCATCAACATGGACAAGTGGAACGAGCTGCCGGACAAGTACAAGGCCATGCTCGAGACCGCCTGCAACTCGAACGTCACCGACATGATCGCCGACGGTGAAGCCTCGCAGTTCGCGGCGATGATCGCCAACGAGAAGGACGGGGTGAACAACGTCACCTGGCCCGACCACATGCTGGAAGCGTTCCGCGCCGCCTGGGAGGAGGTGCTCGCCGAGGAGATCGCCGCCAACCCGGACGTCAAGCGCGTCTGGGACAGCTACACCGCCTTCCACGAGGACTTCAAGGTCTGGGGCGAGCGCGGCTACCTGCAATAGGGCCGCGACACGGCGCGGGGGGCCCGGTGTGTCCTCCCGCGTCGGCTCCGGGGGCGGGCGCACCGCGCGCCGGTGCCCTCTGCCGCGTCTCCGGAAACTCGCGGTGAGACGATGAGAGCCATCCTCAACCTCGCGTCCGTGCTCGACAGGATCGCGCGCGCCGTCGGCAAGGCGGCGGCCTGGATCATCCTGCCGCTGATCTTCGCCATCGTGTTCGACGTGGTGACGCGGAAGGTCGACGTGATCCGGCTGTGGTTCTCGGAGTTCTCAATTCAGTACGGCTACTCGATCTCCACTATCATCCAGGACCTCGAGTGGCACCTCCACGGCGTGCTGCTGCTGCTCACTTTCGGCTTCGGCTACCTGATGAACGCCCATGTCCGCGTCGACATCTTTCGCGACGCCCTCTCGCGCAGGGCGCAGGCCTGGTTCGAGCTGCTCGCCCTCGTCGTGATGGCGATCCCGTTTCTCGGCTTCATGATCTACTACTCGTGGATCTTCGTCTCGATCTCCTACGAGCAGGGCGAGGGGTCGGAGTCGCTCACGGGGATTCCCTGGCGCTACGTCATTAAGGCCTTCATGCTGATCGGGTTTACGGTGGCACTGGCGGCGGCGCTCGCCACGCTCGCGCGCCTGGTCATCTACCTCTTCGGCCCGCCGGACGAGAA
>JBEPXW010000297.1:0-3520 GCA_041641715.1 Pseudomonadota bacterium | reverse complement strand
GCAGCGGTCCTCGCGCTTCTCCTGGCGGGCCTCGCGCCCGCCGAGCCGGGGTTCGCGCAGACCAAGCCCCCCGACGAGCCCAAGACCGAGCGCCAGTGGCTGTTCGAGGCGCTCCGCACCGCCCCCACCGAGCGGCTCGGCCGCGTCATCGAGGACCAGGTCTGGTGGTACTGGATGCGCCAGGCCCCCGACGAGACCAGCGCCAACCTGATGAAACGGTCCATGGAGCGCCGCGAGGCCTATGACTACGCTGGCGCCATGGAGATCCTCGACCGCCTCGCCCAGCGCGCGCCCGAATGGGCCGAGGTCTGGAACCAGCGCGCCACGGTCCTCTTCCACCAAGAGAAGTACGACCGCTCCCTCGCCGCCATCGAGCGCACGCTCGAGCTCGAGCCGAAGCACTTCGGCGCGCTCGCGGGCAAGGCCCTCATCTTCATGCGCCAGGGCCGGACCGAATTGGCCCAGAAGGCGCTCCGCCGCGCGGTGGAGATCCACCCCTGGCTCAAGGAGCGCCACATGCTCGCCACGCGCCCCTCCGGCGAGAGCCTCTGAACCGATTGCGCCCGGCCCCCTCCCCGCGCTAATCAGCGCGGGAGGCGGGGGATTGGCCCATGATCTACCAGAGCCCCGAAGACTACCGCGACGCGCCCCAGAAGGCGGTGGCGCTCTTCGGCATGTCCGGGCTCGGCAAGACCCGGACCGCGGTGATGCTGCGCAACGAGGGCGACTGGTTCCACTACTCCGTCGACTACCGCATCGGCACCCGCTACATGGGCGAGCACATCGTCGACAACTTCAAGCGCGAGGCGATGCGCAACCCGTTCCTGCGCCAGCTGCTGCGCTCGGATTCCATCTACATCGCCTCGAACATCAGCTTCGAGAACCTCTCGCCGCTCTCCACCTACCTCGGCAAGCCCGGCGACCCCGAGAAGGGCGGCATCCCCTTCGAGGAATACGTCCACCGCCAGCGCCAGCACCGCGAGGCCGAGATCGCCGCGCTCTCGGACACGCCGCTCTTCATGTCGAAGGCCCGCGATATCTACGGCTACGCGCACTTCATCTGCGACACCGGCGGCTCGATCTGCGAGGTGGTGGACCCGGACGACCCGGACGACGCGCTGCTGGGCCTGCTCGCGAACAACGTGCTGCTGGTGCAGATCCGCGGCACCGACGCTCAGGCCGACGAGCTCGTCCGCCGGTTCGAGCGCAACCCGAAGCCGATGTACTACCCGGAAGGCTTCCTGCGCCGCCTCTGGGCCGAGTACCGCGAGAGCCACGGCCTCGCCGAGGACGAGGTCGACCCGGACGCCTTCATCGCCTGGGGCTTCCGCCGCCTCCTCGACCACCGGCTGCCGCGCTACGACGCCATCGCCCGGAACTGGGGCGTGACCGTCGAGGCCGCCGAGGTCGAGGCGGTCCGCACGCCGGACGACTTCGACGCGCTGATCGCCGAGGCCATCCGCCGGACGGTCGGCTGACCGCTTACGCGCATTCTTGCCTCGTGGCGCGCGCCGCTCTATGTCAGGCGTTCCGGAAAACACGGGTGAACGAGCGAGCCGAAGCGGCCCATGCCGATCAAGATTCCCGAAGACCTGCCCGCCTACCGGGTCCTCCAGCACGAGGGCGTGATGGTGCTGTCGGAGGAGGCGGCCGTCCGCCAGGACATCCGGCCGTTGCAGATCGGGCTCCTGAACCTGATGCCGAACAAGGAGCGGACCGAGACGCAGTTCGCCCGGCTGATCGGCTCGACGCCGTTGCAGATCGAGCTCACGCTCATTCGCATGACGGAATACCGGGCCAAGCACACCCGGCCTGAGTACCTGGAGTCGTTCTACACCACCTTCGCCGAGGCCCGGCACCGCAAGTTCGACGGCTTCATCGTCACCGGCGCGCCGATCGAGCTCCTGCCCTTCGAGGAGGTCGACTACTGGGACGAGCTGACCCAGGTGTTCGACTGGACGCAGACGAACGTGCACTCGACCTTCGCGATCTGCTGGGGCGCGCAGGCGATGCTCCACCATTTCCACGGCGTGCAGAAGTATCCCCTGGACGCCAAGGCGTTCGGCTGCTTCCGCCACCGCAACTGCGCGCCGGGCTCGCCCTATCTCCGCGGCTTCTCGGACGACTTCACCATCCCGGTCAGCCGCTGGACCGAGATTCGCGAGGACGAGGTGCCGACGGACCACGGCCTGCGCGTCCTGGTGAGCGCCGCCGAGACGGGCCCCTGCCTGATCGAGGACCCGGCGCACCGGGCGCTCTACATGTTCAACCACATCGAGTACGACACCACCTCGCTCGACGAGGAGTACCGCCGCGACGCGGCCCAGGGCACGGCGATCCGGACGCCGGTCAACTACTACCCCGGCGACGACCCGGCCAACCCGCCGGAGAACCGCTGGCGCAGCCACGCCCACCTCCTGTTCGGCAACTGGATCAACGAGGTCTACCAGTCGACCCCGTTCGACATCGAGAAGATCGGCGGCTAGAGGCGCAAGACTCGCCCAGGGACGCAGCCTGCCCGTTCGATGCTCCAGGACAGGCGATTCTAAAAATCCTTTAGAATCAAGACACTAAACCCCCGTCCAAATTTGGACGCGGTTCAGCAGGCAGGCGGGCACGGCGCACCGTAGGGCGGGCTGAAGCCCGCCCCGCACCTCACATCCGCGACACGTGCAGCGGCGGCACCCGGTCGGCCCAGGGCATCGTCTCCTCAAGCGCCGCGCCGAGCTGCAGCAGCACGTGCTCCCGCGCATGGCCCGCGCCGAGCTGCACGCCGATCGGCAGCCCGGACGAGTGCATCGCCAGAGGCAGCGTCAGCGCCGGCGAGCCCAGCACGTTGTGGGGCACGGTGAACTGGGCCGGCACGGCGAGGATCTCCTCGACGTAGTTGTCGATGGTCACACCGGTCCGCCCGAGGTTGTAGCGCCCCCAGGGCTCAGCCGGCCGCGCCAGCGTCGGCCCGAGCCAGACGTCGAAGTCGTCGTAGATCCGTGCCAGCCGCCGCCGCGCCCGGTTAAGTTCGGCGATCCCGGCGAGGAAGTCGGCGGGGGTCAGCCGACAGGCGTGCTCGTAGATCGCCAGCGTGACCGGCTCCAGCGTCTCCGGCCCGACCGTCCGGCCCATGCGCTGGGCGTAGCCCTCGAAGCGCTGCTGGAAGCCGAAGAACCAGATGTCGCAGAACTTCCGGACCGAGCTCAGCCCGTCGAACTCCGGGTCCGCCTCGGCGACCTCATGGCCCATTTCGCCCAGCACCTTCGCCGTCGCCGCGACCGCCTCGGCGACCTCCGGGTCGACCTCGACGCCCATGAGCGGCTTGACGGACCAACCGACGCGCAGCTTGCCCGGCGGACGCCGGGCCGCCTCGGCATAGGCCGCGTCCGACCGCGGAATTACGAACGGGTCGCCCGTCTGCGGCACCGCGAGGACGTCCAAAAGCGCCGCCGTGTCGCGGACCGACTTCGTCTGCATGAACGTCGTGGAGAGGCCGAAGCCGTTCTCGTCGAGCACCGGCCCGAACGAG
>JBEPXW010000296.1:2134-3525 GCA_041641715.1 Pseudomonadota bacterium | reverse complement strand
GCTCCTGGTGGGCGAGCGCGGCGACGATCGAGCCGAGGGGCGGCTGCGAGGTGAGCCCGGAGAGCGCGTCCATGGCGGCGTCGGCGGCGTCCACGCCGGCCTCCGCGGCGGCCAGCACCGAGGCGGCCGAGATGCCGGAGGTGTCGTGGGTGTGGAAGTGGACCGGGATCGCCACCTCGTTCTTGAGCGCGCGCACCAGCGCCCCGGCGGCGGCCGGCTTCACCAGCCCGCCCATGTCCTTGATGCAGAGGACGTGGGCGCCGGCGGCCTCGAGCTCACGCGCGAGCTCGACATAGTAGCCGAGCGAGTATTTCGCGCGGGCCGGGTCGTGGATGTCGCCGGTGTAGCAGAAGGCGGCCTCGAGGATCTTGCCCGACTCGAGCACCGCGTCCATGCAGACGCGCATGTTCTCGACCCAGTTGAGGGGGTCGAAGACGCGGAAGACGTCGACCCCGGTCTCGGCGGCCTGGGCGACGAACTTCTGGACCACGTTGTCGGGGTAGTTGGTGTAGCCGACGCCGTTGGACGCCCGGATCAGCATCTGGAGGAGGAGGTTCGGCATGCGGCTCCGCAGGTCGCGGAGGCGCTGCCAGGGGCACTCCTGCAGGAAGCGGTAGGCGACGTCGAAGGTGGCGCCGCCCCAGCACTCGACCGAGAAGAGCTCGGGCAGGTTGTGGGCGTAGGCGGGCGCGGCGCGCATCAGGTCGAGCGAGCGCATGCGGGTGGCGAGCAGGCTCTGCGGGCCGTCGCGCATGGCGGTGTCGGTCAGCAGCAGCGGCTTCTGGGCCAGCATCCAGTCGGCCACCGCCTTCGGGCCCTCCGAGGCGAGCATCTGCCTGAGGCCGGACGGCGCGGCGTCGCGGCGGAGCGCGGGCGGCTCGGGCGGGCGGACATGGGCCGGCGGGCGCGTCAGCCCCTTGACCTCCGGGTTGCCGTTGACGGTGACGTCGCCGATGAAGCGGAGAAGCTTGGTGGCCCGGTCGCGCCGGGGGCGGAACTCGAAGAGCGCCGGCGTCGTGTCGATGAACCGCGTGGTGTAGGAGCAGTCGCGGAAGGCCGGGTGCTTCAGCAGGTTCTCGAGGAAGACGAGGTTGGTGGCGACGCCGCGGATGCGGAACTCGCGGAGCGCCCGGTCCATCCTCAGCGCGGCCTCCTCGGGGGTGGGGGCCCAGGCGGTGACCTTCTCGAGGAGCGAATCGTAGAAGCGGGTGATGACCGCCCCGGAATAGGCGGTGCCGCCGTCGAGGCGGATGCCGAAGCCGGTGGCGCCGCGATAGGCGGTGATGCGGCCGTAGTCCGGGATGAAGTTGTTGAGCGGGTCCTCGGTGGTGACGCGGCACTGCAGCGCGTGGCCCGAGAGAGCGACGTGGTCCTGGGACGGGGTGCCGGTC
>JBEPXW010000296.1:0-2124 GCA_041641715.1 Pseudomonadota bacterium | reverse complement strand
CTGGATGCGCGGGTTGACCTCGATGAAGTGGAACTGGCCGGTGTCGGCGTCCTGCAGGAACTCGACCGTGCCGGCGCAGTGGTAGTGGGCGTGGCGCGCGATCTTCAGCCCCAGCTCGCAGAGCTCGGCGCGCTGGTCCGCCGAGAGGTAGGGGGCTGGGGCGCGCTCCACCACCTTCTGGCTGCGCCGCTGCACCGAGCAGTCGCGCTCGTAGAGGTGGTAGACGGTGCCGAAGAGGTCGCCGAGGATTTGCACCTCGACGTGGCGGGCGCGCGGGATCATCTTCTCAAGATAGCCCTCGCCGTTGCCGAAGGCGGCCTCGGCCTCGCGGCGGCCCTCGCGGACCTTCGTTTCCAGCTCGTCCGGCCCCATGATCGGGCGCATGCCGCGGCCGCCGCCGCCCCAGGAGGCCTTGAGCATCAGGGGATAGCCGATCTCGTCGGCCATGGCCCGGACCTCGGCCATGTCGTCGGGCAAGATCGGCGAGGCGGGGACCACCGGCACGCCGGCCTCGATGGCGACGCGCCGGGCGGAGGCCTTGTCGCCCAAAAGCCGCATGGTCGTCGGCGCCGGGCCGATCCACGCGAGGCCGGCGTCGAGGCAGGCCTGGGCGAAGTCCGGGTTCTCGGAGAGGAAGCCGTAGCCCGGGTGCACCGCGTCCGCCCCGCACGACTTGGCGACGCGCAGGATCGAGGGGATGTCGAGATAGGCCGCCACCGGCCCCTTCCCCTGGCCCACCTGGTAGGCCTCGTCGGCCTTGAAGCGGTGCAGCGAGAGCTTGTCCTCCTCGGCGAAGATCGCGACCGTGCGCTTGCCGAGCTCGTTGGCGGCGCGCAGCACGCGGATGGCAATCTCGCCCCGGTTGGCGACGAGGATCTTGGCAAAGTCGGGCATGGGGCCGGCCCTCGCTTTCGGGGGTCTTGTGCACCGCGATAGCGGCGGCGCGCCCCGCGGGCAAGCGCGAAGGCGACGCGCGGACGCGCCGCCGCGACTGCCGCAGGGGCGGTTAATCTTTCGTTAACCACTGTTGGCCAAAGTGTTAATGAATGCGCCCGCGGCCGCCGCGTCCCGGGCACCAGACGAGAGACCGGGCGCCGGACGAGAGACGGGGAGCGATGGGCGCAAGCTTCGGAATAGAGACCGGCCGGCAGGGCCGAGCAGCCGCATTCTGCGCAAACCACCGATTCTGCCGCCCGGATCCGGCCGGCGCAGGCCTGCTTTGCGCCGATTTCGACGTCTCGATCTTCGCCGACGGCACGTGGGACGCCGGGCCCTCGGCGGAGGCGGAGCTGCGCGTCGGGGCGCGGTTCCTGCTCGACGCGGGCTACGGTGTTGTCGCGCCGCGCGCGGTCGCGCGCATGATCGGCTGCTTCGCCTTCGCCGCAGGGGCGGCGGCGGGGCAGCGGGTGCTGGACGTGACGCTCCGCAACGACCGCGGGCTGATCACCGCCGACCGGGTGCGCCGGCCGACCTTCCGGGTTGAGCGGAACGGCTTCGGCGCGGTGCATGTCCTGTTCGAGACCGCGGCGCTCGGTCTCTACGTGCTGGAGGTCGCGCCGGGCGCGGCGATCCCGCCGCACTTCCACCGGCTGATGCAGGAGGAGGAGCTGGTGCTCGACGACGGGCTGCTGCTCCAGGGGCGGCCGGCCCGGGCGGGCGACGCCTTCGCCTGGCCGGCGGGCGCGGTGCACGAGTACCGCAACCCGGGAGAGGCGCCCCGGCGGATCCTCTGCGTCGACCGGCCGAAGTTCATCCCCGAGGACGAGGTCGTGGTCGCGGAGGGGGCGGAGCTGGCCCCGGCCGAGCCGGCGCGGACCTATCGCGACTGAAGGGGGCGGCATGCCCACGCTGTTCGTCACCGGCGCCGGCAAGGGGATCGGCCGCGCCATCGCGGCGCGATTCCAGGCGGCGGGGTGGCGGGTCACGGGGCTCACGCGCTCGGCCGGCGACGTCGAGGCGCTGAACGCCCTCGGCGGCGCGCGCTTCTGGCAGGCGGACGCCACGGATGCGGCGGCCGTCGCCCGGATCGCGCAGGCGCTCGGCGATGCGGGCGTGGACCTCCTCGTCAACAACGCCGGCGGCTTCGCCCATGGCGGCTTTCGCGAGACGGACGCGGCGACGCTC
>JBEPXW010000295.1:1872-3530 GCA_041641715.1 Pseudomonadota bacterium | reverse complement strand
TCACGACCTCTTCGAGGAGTTCTGCGCCTGTTTCAACGATGCCGACGTGGTGGCGATAACGGACGTCTACGCCGCCGGCGAGCCGCCCATCGACGGCGTCTCCCGCGATGCCCTCGTGGGCGGCCTGCGCGCCCACGGCCATCGTCAGGCGCACGCGCTGACGAGCCCGGAGGCGCTCGCGGCCTTCGTCGCCGAGCACGCGCGGCCCGGCGACATGGTCGTCTGCCTCGGCGCCGGGACCATCTCGGCCTGGGCCAACGCGCTGCCGGAGGAACTGGCGAAGCGCGCCTGAGCGCCCGCCACGCGACGGGGATGCAAGCATGACCGCCACCGCCGACGGCCGCGCGCCCGCCACGGGGCTGCGGCGGCGTCTCGGCTTCTGGTTGCTGACGCTCGACGGCGTCGGCGTCATGGTCGGCGCGGGGATCTACGTCCTCGTCGGCGAGGTGGCCGGCCGCGCCGGGGCGTGGGCGCCCGCCTCCTTCCTCCTCGCCGCGCTCATCGCGCTCCCCACCGCGCTCGCTTACGCCGAGCTCTCGGGCCGCATCCCCGAAGCGGCGGGCGAGGCCGCCTATATCCGCACAGCCAGCGGCTGGCTCTGGCCTGCGGCGCTGGTCGGCCTCGCGCTCGAGGCCACGGGCGTCGTCTCTGCGGCGGTCGTCCTTCAGGGCGGCGTCGGCTATCTCCGCGCCATCCTGCCGCTCGACGAGACGCTGCTGATCGTCGCCATCGGCGTCGCGCTCGGCCTCGCCGCGCTGATCGGCGTCCTCGAGTCGCTCCTCCTCGCCGCCGTCCTGACGCTGACGGAGGTCGCGGGCCTCCTGCTCGTCTCCGGCGCCGGCCTCGCCGGCCCGGCCATCGAGCAGACCGCCGCCGCGTCGGGCTTCGCGCCATCCGGCATCGCCGCGGCCGGCCTCCTCGCTTTCTTCGCCTTCCTCGGTTTCGAGGATATGGTGAATATGGTCGAGGAGACCCGCGACTCTGCGCGGATCATGCCCCGCGCCATCGTCGCCGCGCTGCTCATCACGACGCTCCTCTACGCCCTCGTGTCCTGGGCCGCCGTCCGCGCCGTGCCCGTTGCCGAGCTCGCCACCAGCCGCCAGCCGCTCGTCCTCGTCTTCGAGCGCGCCACGGGGCAGGGGGCGGGCTTCCTCGCGCTGATCGCCGTGGCGGCGGCGCTCAACGGCATTCTCGCCCAGATCGTCATGTCGGCCCGGGTGCTCTACGGCCTCGGCCGCTTCGTCGCACCGCTCCGCGTCTTCCACCACGCCCATCCGCGCTTCGGCACGCCGGTGTTGGCGACTGTGCTGGCAACGGCGGCGACGGTGATGCTCGCCCTGACCGCGCCGCTGGTCGGGCTCGCCGAGATCAGCGCGTTGCTCTTGCTTGGCGTTTTCCTTTCGGTGAACGTGGCGCTCCTGATCCTGAAGCGCCGCGGACCCGCGCCGGCCGGCTGCTTCGTCGCGCCCGGCTGGGTGCCGCCGGCCGGCATCGGGCTCTCGGCGCTCGGCTTCGCCTGGGGGTTGGCCACGTGAGATGGAGACAGTGACCGCGACGCTCGACGGCGAGAGGCTTTTGGCGCGGCTGCCCGCCGTGCGCGGCCGCCTGACCACGATGCGCCCGCTCAGCGACCTCGCGTGGCTCCGCGTCGGCGGCCC
>JBEPXW010000295.1:0-1862 GCA_041641715.1 Pseudomonadota bacterium | reverse complement strand
CGCCTTCCTCGCCGCCTGCCCTGCGGACGTGCCGGTGACACCCATTGGCGTCTGCTCGAACCTCATCATCCGCGACGGCGGCCTTCCTGGCGTGGCCATCCGACTCGGCCGCGGCTTCAACGCGATCGAGCCGCTGCCGGACAGCCGGATCCGCGCCGGGGCGGCGGCTCTCGACGCCCGGGTCGCCAAGCGCGCCGCCGAGGCCGGAATCGCCGGGCTCGAGTTCCTCCGCACGATCCCCGGCGCGGTCGGCGGTCTCGTCCGGATGAACGCCGGCTGCTACGGCGCATACGCGGCGGACGTGGTCACCGAGGTCACCGCCATCGATCGGCGCGGCCACACGGTCACCCTTACCCCCGACGAGCTCGGCTTCGCCTACCGTGCCACCACGATCCCGGAGGACACCGTCGTGATTGCGGCGACCCTGCAGGGCCGCCCCGGCGACCCGGCGGAGATCGGGGCCCGCATGGAGGCCTACGTCGCCCAGCGCGAGGCCAGCCAGCCGGTGCGCGAGCGCTCCTGCGGTTCGACCTTCGCCAACCCGGCGGGCTTTTCCTCGACAGGTGCGCCGGACGACCCGATGGACATGAAGGCCTGGCGGCTGATCGAGGCCGCCGGCTGCCGCGGTCTGCGGCTGGGCGGCGCGCAAATCTCCGAGAAGCACGCCAATTTCCTCATCAACGCCGGCGACGCCACCGCTGCCGACCTCGAAAACCTCGGCGAACTCGTCCGTGCGCGCGTCAAATCGCATTCCGACGTAGATTTACGCTGGGAAATCCAGCGCATCGGCGTTACAGTCAAAAGTTCCGAGACCGCATGAGCGGCACGGGCCGAATCACCGGCGAATCACAGAACCGGGATCGGCCGAGGCAAGGTGAGGCGCGGATGTCGAGCAGGACATCATCCCGCGTCGTGGTGCTGAAGGGTGGCCCGTCGGCCGAGCGTGAAGTCTCGCTCGTCTCGGGCCGCGAATGTGCAGGCGCACTGCGTCGCGTGGGCTACGAGGTGGTCGAGATCGATGCCGGGCACGACGTGGCCCGGGCGCTTTCGGACGCCCAGCCCGATGCCGTCTTCAACGCGCTGCACGGCCGCTGGGGCGAGGACGGCTGCGTCCAGGGCATCCTCGAGTGGCTGCGCATCCCCTACACCCATTCCGGCGTGCTGGCCTCGGCGCTCGCCATGGACAAGTCCCGCGCCAAGGACGTGTTCCGGGCCGCCGGCCTGCCGGTGGCCGAGAGCCTGATCGTGCCGCGCGCCGAGGCGATGGCCGACCATCCCATGCGGCCGCCCTACGTGGTGAAGCCGAACAACGAGGGCTCCTCCGTCGGCGTCTACATCGTCCACGAGCACGCCAACGGCCCCGCGCGCATCAACGATGACGCCCCGGAGACGGTGCTCGTCGAGCAGTTCATCCCCGGCCGCGAGCTCACCGTCACGGTGATGGGCGACCGCGCTCTCTCGGTCACCGACATCATCGCCGCGACCGGCTGGTACGACTACCACGCCAAGTATTCGCAGGGCGGCTCTCGCCACGTGGTTCCTGCCGACGTCCCGCCGGAGATCTTCGACGCCTGCCTCGGCCACGCCGTCGCGGCCCACGATGCCCTCGGCTGCCGCGGCCTCAGCCGCACCGACTTCCGCTGGGACGAGTCGCGCGGCCTCGACGGTCTCTTCGTCCTCGAGACCAACACGCAGCCCGGCATGACTCCGGTCTCGCTCGCGCCCGAGCAGGCGGCCCATGCCGGCATCTCCTTCGAAGCCTTGTGCGACTGGCTGGTCAGGGACGCCTCATGCGGTCGGTAGAGCCCGAGACAGCAGGGGAGGAGCTGCGCGCCCCCGCCCGGCGCCCCGCCGCGCGCGCC
>JBEPXW010000294.1:0-3530 GCA_041641715.1 Pseudomonadota bacterium | reverse complement strand
GTGATCTGGCCCGAGACGGCCGTTCCGTTCCTGCCGGCCTACGAGCCCGAGCGGCGGGCCGAGATCGCCAAGGCCGCGGGGAGCGTGCCCGTCGTCCTCGGCGCGCTGCACGCCGAGCGGCGGGACGGGGCGGAGCGCTACATGAACACGGTCATGGCGATCCGGCCCGACGGCAGCATCGGCGCGCGCTACGACAAGCACCACCTCGTGCCCTTCGGCGAGTACCTGCCCTACCCCGCGATCCTCGGCCCGCTCGGCTTCGAGAAGCTGGTGCCGCAGTCGGGCTTCACCCCCGGCCCCGGGCCGGAGATCATGGAGGTCGAGGGCCTGCCGCCCTTCTCGCCGCTGGTCTGCTACGAGATGATCTTCCCCGGCGAGGTGGTGCCCGAGGGGGGGCGTCCCGCCTTCCTCCTGCAGGTCACCAACGACGGCTGGTTCGGCTCGTATGGCGGGCCGCAGCAGCACCTCGCCCAGGCCCGCATCCGCGCCATCGAGCGGGGGCTGCCCGTGGTGCGCGCCGCGAACACCGGGATCTCGGCGGTGATCGACGCGCATGGCCGGGTCACCGCGGCGATCCCGATGCACACCGACGGGCATATCGACGCGGCGCTGCCGACGCGCCTGCTGCCGACGCTCTACGCCCGCACCGGCGACCTGCCGGCGATGGCGCTGGTCGTCCTCGGCCTCTTCCTCGTCGCCCGCACCCGGCGGACGCGTCCCGCTTGACCCGCCCCCGCGCGCGTGCCAGAGGAAAGCCGCTCGCGGCCGGCGGCGGGCGAGAGGGGCGGACGCCTTAACGAGGGAGCTGGGACGCATGGCGCGCAAGCAGTATCTCTTCACCTCGGAGTCGGTCTCCGAGGGCCACCCGGACAAGGTCTGCGACCAGATCTCGGACGCCATCGTCGACCACATCGTCGACCGCGAGCCGGAGGCGCGCGTCGCCGTCGAGACCGCGGCCACCACCAACCGCGTCATCCTCCTGGGCGAGATCAAGGTCTCGGAGGCGAACGCGCCGAGTCCCTCGGAGATGTGCGATGTATCGCGCGAGGTGATCCGCGAGATCGGCTACCAGCAGAAGGGCTTCCACTTCAAGACGGCCGAGATCGACTGCTATGTCCACGAGCAGTCCTCCGACATCTCGCGCGGCGTCGACGCCGCCGACAACAAGGACGAGGGCGCCGGCGACCAGGGCAGCATGTTCGGCTTCGCCTGCGACGAGACCCCTGAGCTGATGCCGGCGCCGATCCTCTACGCCCACAAGATCCTGCGCGAGCTTTCCACCGCGCGGCACGCGGGCGCGGAGCCGCGCCTCGGCCCCGACTCGAAGAGCCAGGTGACCATCGAGTACCGCGACGGCAGGCCGGTGCGCGCCCACACCATCGTCGTCTCGACCCAGCACACCGACCCGGACATGGACTCGGACGCGGTCCGCGAGATGGTGGAGCCTTACGTCCGGCGCGCCCTGCCCGAAGGCTATGTCGACCGCGAGACCATCTGGCACGTGAACCCGACGGGCCGCTTCGTCATCGGCGGCCCGGACGGCGACGCCGGGCTGACGGGGCGCAAGATCATCGTCGACACCTATGGCGGCGCCGCGCCGCATGGCGGCGGCGCCTTCTCGGGCAAGGACCCGACCAAGGTGGACCGCTCGGCGGCCTATGCCGCGCGCTACGTCGCCAAGAACGTGGTGACGGCGGGGCTCGCCCAGCGCTGCTCGATCCAGCTCGCCTATGCCATCGGCGTCTCCGAGCCGCTCGCGGTCTATGTCGACACCTACGGCACCTCCGATCTGCCGCCCGAGCAGATCGAGCGCGCCATCCGCGAGGTCATGCCGCTGACGCCCCGCGGCATCCGCACCCGGCTCGGCCTCAACCGGCCGATCTACAGGCGCACCGCGGCCTACGGCCATTTCGGCCGCGAGCCGGAGCCCGACGGCGGCTTCTCCTGGGAGCGGCTCGATCTCGCGGAGGCGCTAAAGGCGGCCGTCTGAGGGGCGGCCGCCGGCACCCGGAGCCGGCATGACACGCGAGGACTCCCCGCGGCGGAACATCTACGGCCGGCGCAAGGGCAAGCGCCTGCGCCCGCATCGGCGCGAGCTACTCGAGACCCGGCTCGCCGAGTTGGCGCCCAAGGGGGTGAGCCTGGCGGAGAACCCGGAGCGCAGGCCGATCGACCTCGCCGCCCTCTTCCCCGGCGCGCGCGAGGTCTGGCTCGAGATCGGCTTCGGCGGCGGCGAGCACATGATCCACCAGGCGACCGCGCACCCGGATGTCGGGCTGATCGGCTGCGAGTACTTCGTCGAGGGCGTCGCCAAGCTTCTGGCCGCCATCGAGCGCGCCGGGGTCACGAACCTCGCCATCCATCCCGGCGACGCCCGCGACCTGATCGACGTGCTGCCGCCGGGCTCGATCGGCCGGGTCTTCCTGCTCTACCCGGACCCTTGGCCCAAGCGTCGCCACCACAAGCGCCGCTTCGTCAGCCCGGAGAACCTGGACGCGCTCGCCAAGGTGATGGCGTCCGGCGCGACGCTGCACCTCGCCACCGACATCGGCGACTACGCTCGCCACGCGCTCGAGGTGGTCGACCGCGATCCGCGCTTCGAATGGTTGGCCGAGCGCGCCCGCGACTGGCGTGCGCCCTGGCCCGGCTGGCCCGGCACGCGCTACGAGGCCAAGGCGCGTCACGAGGGCCGAATCCCGCATTACCTGAGCTTCCGGCGGTGCTGAGACGCCGCGTGGGGTCTCAGCCACAATTTCGCCCTATTGGGCAAAGCTGCCACATTCGGACGATATTGGTGCAATTGCTCCGTGAATTCTGGCGAAAGGGCGGCGTGACCCGCCGCAACGTCGCCGCTTTTTGCGCGCAATCTGAAATTGCGGCGCCGCTTCGGGAGCACGCTGGCCGCTGGATGTTGCGTGGCCGGCTGCGAGCCGCAAAACCGAGTGCTGTGTGCGTAGCGTAAAGGCGCTGGCCCGAGAACCGGGCCAGCGCCTTTTCTCTTTTTCGGCGGGTGGACGGCGCGGCCCCGACAGGGCTATATCCGCCCTCGTCCATCCCGCCCCGGAGTGCCGCGATGTCTCACCCGGCCGAACCCACGCCCGTCTCCGCGCGGTGCTCGGCGGGTCTCTCGGGCGTCGCCGAGGTGCCGGGCGACAAGTCGGTCTCGCACCGCGCGTTGATTCTCGGCGCGCTGGCCGTGGGCGAGACGCGCATCACCGGGCTGCTGGAAGGCGAGGACGTGCTGCGCACGGCCGAGGCCATGCGCGCCTTCGGCGCCGGCGTGACGCGCACCGGCGAAGGCGCGTGGACGATGCACGGGGTCGGCGTCGGCGGCCTCGCCGAGCCGGGTGATGTGGTTGACTGCGGCAACGCCGGCACCGGGGTGCGGCTCGTCATGGGTATGATGGCGACCACGCCCGTCACCGCCACCTTCACCGGCGACGCCTCGCTGCGGCGCCGGCCCATGGGCCGAGTGCTCGAGCCGCTCGCGCTCTTCGGCGCGCGCTGGGCCGGCCGCGCGGGCGGCCTTC
>JBEPXW010000293.1:0-3538 GCA_041641715.1 Pseudomonadota bacterium | reverse complement strand
CGGCGAGCGCCCGCGACACACGCTCGCGCGCCGCGCCCGGCCCCTCGGCCGGCCCGCGCGGGACCGGCGTGCCCGAGTAGCGGTCACCAGGCGTGAGGAACTTGCGCCAGTCCTGCGCCACCGAGGGCGCCATCTGCGCCGCCTCGAAGTCAAGGCGCAGCCGCTCGCCGGCCTCGAGCTCCACCGGCCCGAGGAACGGTCGGCCGTCCGGCCCCTTGCGCCGGGCGAGCCAGCCGAGCGGGTCCTCGGCAAGGTTCACCTTCACGGTCTCCGATTCGCCCGTGACCGGGCTCATAAAGGCCCGCTCGCCGGTCAGCTGGTGCTGGGTCTGGAACGGGGTCTGCGCCTCGGCGAAACCCGGCTCGCCCTGGCGCTTGAGGGCGTCCTCGGCCAGCAGGCGCTTCAAATAGCTGCGTCCGTCCTCGGTGACCCGGTAGCGGATGGAAGTCGCGCCGCGGCCGGCAAGCCGGATCCATCCCTCGCGCAGAAACTCGACAGCGGCCTTCACCGGGATCATGGCGATCGGCTTGCGGTACTCGTTCGCCTTGCAGAAGATGCCGCCCTTGGTCGCGTCCGGCGTGACGAGAAGGAACGCCCCCGGCTCGCAGAGCCTGCGGAGATAGCGGCGCGCCTCGCGATCCAGCTCATCGCGCGAGAGTCGGGGCTGCGGCGCGGACGCGCCTCCGTCCGGCGCCTCGTTGGCGTTGGCAGCCGTGCTGTCCTCCCGGCCCCGGTCGGCCCCGTCGAGCTCGCTGAACATGCCCTCAACGAGCGGGTCGTCCCGATGCGACTCGACGCGGTTCACGGCGCGCATGACGGTGCTCGGATGCCGGCCGGTCGCGCCGGCCAGGGCCCGCAGGCTCTCGCCCCTCTCCGTGTGAGCCAGATAGATCGCCACGTCGCGGGCGGAGCAGGCCCCGCCCGCCGCGGGGAATGCCGCGCCGGCCATGTCGGCACAGCGACCGAGGATGTCATGTGTGTTTGCCACCTGAGTTCGCCCTTGTTGAATGGAATTTTATGAAAATGATTTCTAGAGATCGATTGTGAATAGATTATTAATTAGCGTCTTTCTGATATTTTTTACTTTGCATTAAGATTTATGTACTGCACGTTAACCAACTTTCCAGCGCGCGCTGCTGCGCCTCTTCGCGCAACCCCGGATCGGAACGTGGAAACTCGGCTCTACGCAATCTGAGCGGAGTGACCGACATGGGATACAATTCACAGATCGACAGCGCCGCTGCGCCGCTGGTCCGCCCGAGCCTGCTGATCGAAACCGCGCGAGTCGGTGCCCGGCGCTATTGCCGCGCGCGCGACCTGGCCCCGGCCCTGCCCGGCTTCACGGGCGGGACCGCGCAACAGGTCGTCGCCCGCCTCGGCGAGGCCGAGCTGAACTGCGAGGACTTGCGCCGCGCCCGCTCGCCCGCCTATCGGCCGGCCGTCCACGTGCAGGTGCTGTCCGCCCTCTTGGCCGAAGCGGCTCAGGCGAAGGCGTCCGGTTCGGACTCCTTGCGTTTCGCGACGAAGTCGCGCAGGCCCTCGTCGATGCCCGGGTCAAGCGCCGGCGCGGCGTAATCGCGCAACATCCGCTCCACCCGCTCGTGAGCAAGCTGGAAGGCGTCGCGGCCGCCCTCGTCGGCCCACTGCTCGAAAGGCTTGTAGTCGAGCACCTGGGTCCGCCAGAAGGCCGTCTTGAAATTGGCGTGCGTGTGAGCGCAGCCGAGATAGTGCCCGCCGGGCCCGACCTCGCGAATCGCGTCCATCGCCTGGCCGTTCTCGGTGACGTCGACGCCCTCGGCGAGCGAGTGCAGGACGCCGAGCTGGTCCGCATCCAGCACAAGCTTCTCCGGGCAGGCGACGAGCCCGCCCTCGAGCCAGCCGGCCGAGTGGAGGCAGAAATTGACCCCGCCCAAAAGCGCCGCGTTCAGCGTATGCGTCGTCTCGTACGCGGCCTGCGCGTCTGGCAGCTTCGCCCCGCAGAGCGCCCCGCCCGAGCGGAACGGCAGGCGCAGCCGCCGCGCGAGCTGGCCCGCGCCGTAGAGGATCTTCGATGCCTCGGGCGTGCCGAAGGTCGGCGCGCCCGAGTTCATGTCGATGGAGGTTACGAAGGCGCCGAAGATCGCTGGCGCGCCCTTGCGGATGAGCTGGGAGTAGGCGACACCCGCCAGCACCTCGGCCAGCACCTGTGTCAGCGTGCCCGCTACAGTTACCGGCGCCATCGCACCGCCGACGATGAAGGGCGAGATGATCGCTCCCTGCCCCGCTCGGGCATTGACCTCGAGCGCATTCATCATCACCGAATCGAAGGTCAGCGGTGAGTTGATGTTGACGAGCGAGGTCATCACCGTGTTCTCGGCGACGAAGTCCTTGCCGAACAGGATCTCGCACATCGCCACCGAGTCCTCGGCACGCTTTCTCTCCGTGACGCTCCCCATGAACGGTTTGTTCGAGAGCGTCATGTGGGCATAGAGCATGTCGAGATGGCGCTTGTTCACCGGCACGTCGGTCGGCTCGCAGACAGTGCCGCCGGAGTGGTGCAGCCATTTCGACACGTAAGTCAGCTTCACCAGCTTCTCGAAGTCGGCGAGCGTGGCATAGCGGCGTCCGCCCACGTAGTCGCGCACGAAGGGCGGACCGTAGACCGGCGCCAGCACCATGTTGCGCCCGCCGATGACGACGCTGCGCTCGGGATTGCGGGCGTGTTGAGTGAACTCGTCCGGCGCCGATTCGCAAAGCTTCCGGGCAAGGCCGCGCGGGATCCGCACCCGCTCGCCGCGCACGTCCGCCCCGGCCTCACGCCAGAGGTCGAGCGCCGGCGGGTTATCGACGAAGTTGACGCCGATCTCCTCGAGAACCGTCTCGGCGTTCGATTCGATGATCTCGAGCGCCTCCGCGTCCAGCACCTCGAAGTCGGGCACCTTGCGGGTGATGTAGCGCGCCGCCTCGAGCCTCGGGGCCGTCCGCTCGGCGCGGCGGGCGGCGCCGCCGCCTCACCGACCGCGGCGACCGACGCCCGGCTGATCCTGTGCCGTCTCGCTCATTTTCCCCTGGCCTTCTCTGCCACGAAGTGCCTGTCTCCCGGGATCGCAATCGCACCGGCCGGCCGCGCCGCGAGTCCCGGGCCCGTTGATGGCGCCGTTCGGCGCCGCGAAACCGGCATTTTTCGGCTATCCCTCGGCCAGTACCGACATGCAGTGACAGGACGCGGCGGACACCATATAGAGGGCCCCGAGTTCGCGAACCCCGTACAAGCGCCAGGCCCATGACCGCCCCTGCCCTGCACGAGACCTGCCTGATCGTCGATTTCGGCAGCCAGGTCACGCAGTTGATCGCCCGCCGCCTGCGCGAGAGTGGGATCTACTGCGAAATCCATCCGTTCCAGAACGTGGATCACCGGCTGCTCGCCCGGTTGCAGCCGAAGGCGATCATCCTCTCGGGCGGCCCGGCCAGCGTCAGCGACGAGGACAGCCCCCGCGCCGACCCCGCGATCTTCGAGAGCGGCGTCCCGGTCCTCGGCATCTGCTATGGACAGCAGGTG
>JBEPXW010000292.1:0-3549 GCA_041641715.1 Pseudomonadota bacterium | reverse complement strand
GCCGGGGCGGCTCCTGGTCGAGACCTTCCCGCGCGGCGGGCGGCATCACACGGTCGTCTACGCCTTCGCCGGGCGGAACGCGAACCAGACTCTGGGGCTCCTGCTCTCGAAGCGCATGGAGGAAGCGGGGCTCGCACCCGCGGGCTTCGTCGCCACCGATTACGCGGTGATGCTCTGGGGGCTGAGGCCGGTGGCCGACCCGGCAGCGCTTCTGGAGCCGGTGGGGCTCCATGGCGGGCTCGAGGACTGGCTCGCCGGCAACGCGGTGATGAAGCGCACCTTCCGCAACGTCGCCACCGTCGCAGGGCTGATCGAGCGCCGGCTGCCGGGAACACACAAGACGGGGCGGCAGGCCACCTTCTCCTCCGACATCCTCTACGACACGCTCAGCCGCTATGACCCGGACCATCTGTTGCTGCGCGTGACGCGGGCGGAAGCGATGCGCGGTCTCGTCGACTTCGGCCGCATCGAGGAGATGCTGGCCCGCGTCGCGGGGCGGGTCGACCACGTTGCGGCCCCTCGGCTGACGCCGCTGGCGGCGCCCCTCCTCCTCGAGATGGGGCGGGTGCCGATCCGGGGCGGCACCGCAGAGGAGGCGGTGCTGGCCGACGAGGCGTCGCTAGCCGCCGAACTTCAGTCGGAAGCCTGATGGCGCACCCCCAAGAAGCCTGTTTTATCGTGACGGCCGCATGGCTATGCTTGCCGCTGAACATTCTCGGGGTTGCGGATGCCGTTCCGAAAGATCGTCGCGGGCAAGATATCGGCCGCCGTGAGCCGCCAGATCGAGGAGCTGATCCTCCAGGGCGTGCTGCGTCCTGGCGACCGGCTGCCCGCCGAGCGCGACCTGGCCGAGACCATGGACGTCTCGCGGCCCACCCTGCGCGAGGCCCTCGCCGACCTCGAGGCGCGCGGGCTGGTGGCGACGCGGCCGGGTGGCGGCACTTTCGTGGCGGAGGTTCTCGGCTCGGCCTTCGCGCCGCCGTTGATCGAGCTCTTCGCCAGCCATGACACGGCGCTGTTCGATTATGTCGAGTTCCGCCGAGACCTCGAGGGGCTGGCCGCCGAGCGCGCGGCGGTGAATGCCACCAAGGCCGATCTCGCGGCGCTCGACTCCGTCCTCCGCCGCATGGAGGAGGCTGCTGCCAAGCACGATCCGGGGGAGGAGGCGGCGCTCGATGCCGATTTCCACATGGCCATCGTCGAGGCGGCGCACAACGTGATCATGCTGCACATGATGCGCTCGCTCTTCGAGCTGCTGGTGCGCGGCGTTTTCTACAACCGTTCGGTGGTCTACTCGTTGCCCGAGCGGCGATCGCGGCTCCTCGACCAGCACCGCGCCATTCGCGATGCCGTGCTCGCACGCGACCCTTGCGCCGCACGGCAGGCGGCGGAGGTGCATCTCGACTTCATCGCCGAGGCGCTGCGCGACGCGCACCGGGTACGCACGCGCGAGCAGGTCGCCGCGCTCCGCCGCCAGCATGAGGAGATGCGCGGGCAAAGACCACGGGCGCGTAGGATGGGAGCCTGAGCGGTTCAGCGCAGCCCGTAGTAGAGCGCCTGGACGTGCTGCGCCTCGGCGAAGAAGAGCCAGCGCAGCGCCAGCATCCCCGCGACATGGCCCAGGAGGGCGGGCGCGAGCAGCCAGCCGCCGAGCCCCGGCGCTAGCAGCGCGAGGACCAGCGGCGCGACGTAGCCGAGGAGCGCGCCGAGGCGGCGGAGCTCGAAGGCGCGGCGGCGGGCGACCCGGTAGGCCATCTCGTCGAGCAGGTAGTTCGAGCCGGTGTGCGGCGCCTCGAGCATCCGCACCCGGCCCATGAAGCCGAGGCCCGTCGCCGTCTCCATGCTCGAGCCCTGCGAGCCGCGCGTCGCGCCCGCGGCCGCCGTCTGCCACCAGACCGCGACGCCCGCGGCGAGGAGAAGCCCGAGAGCGACCCATCCCTCCGGCGCCGGTTTTCCCGAGAGGCCGGCCGCGGTGCCGGCACCGAGAAGGCCGCCCGCGAGCCCCGTGACGAGGAAGAGGGCGGGTGTCGGCGTGGCGCTCCAGCGTGGCACGGCGCGGATCTGGGCGTAGATCATGCCGGTGGCGTAGATCGTTGCGACCGCCAGGGCCGCCGCGACGAGGCCGAGCGGCCAGAGGCGCAGGCCCCCGAGGCACCAGAGCGCGGCGTAGACGCCGAAGGCGGCCATGGCGGCAAGCATCAGGCAGGCCTCGCGGGAGAGCCAGGAGGAGCGCCACTGGCTGAAGGCCCGCCATGCGTTCTCGCGCCTGCCCAGATGGCCCACCGAGCAGATGCCGCCCGCGCCGGTCAGCGCGAGCGCGAGGGCCGAGGCGACCCACGGATAGAGGCCGCCGTCCGGCCCGAGGCCGAGGCCGAGCCAGGCCATGATACCGAGTCCGAGGCCCGAGAGCACGGTGAAGAAGATGATCGACGGGGCCGGGTGCATCAGCCGAGCTTCTGCAGCGCCCGGTCGACCCAGCCGAGGAAGCCGGAGGGCTCGGGCTCGGCCATCTCGGCGAGATTGACCGGCGGCGCGGTGGCGTCGCGTCCGCGGGGCGGCAGGTACTTGTTGACGGGCTTCGTCTCCTGCTCGGGCATCAGATCCATGCCGCCGCGCTCGGAGACGAGCTGCGAGACCTCGCTGTCCGGGTCGCCGATGTCGCCAAAATGGCGCGCGCCGGCCGGGCAGGCGCGGACGCAGGCGGGCTGGCGGTCCGCCTCGGGGATGTTCTCATTGTAGATGCGGTCGATGCAGAGCGTGCATTTCTTCATCACGCCCGCCACCTGGTCGAGCTCGCGCGCACCGTAGGGACAGGCCCAGGCGCAGAGGCCGCAGCCCATGCAGGTGTCCTCGTTGACCAGCACGATGCCGTCCTCGGCCCGCTTGTAGCTGGCGCCGGTGGGGCAGACGGTGACGCAGGGCGCGTCCTCGCAATGGAGGCACGACTTAGGAAAGTGCACGATCTGCGCCGGGCCCTCCGGCGGCGCCACCTCGAAGGTGTGGATGCGGTTCAGCCAGGTGCCCTCGGGCTCGGCTCCGTAGGCGTCGGTGTCCGAGAGCGGCGCGCCGTAGCCGCCGGTGTTCCACTCCTTGCAGGCGACCGCGCAGGCGTGGCAGCCGACGCAGATGTCGAGGTCGATGACGAGGCCCATCTTGCGCCCCGTGCCGCGCTCGCTCGGCTTCGGCAGGCTGGTCATGTCCACTCCTTGCCCCAGGCGACGACCTCCGGGCCCTCGCCGACGGGCGAGGTCTGGCCGCCGAGGTGGGGCTCGGTGGCCTCCGCCGGCTCGGCCTTCTCGAGGCACACGCGCAGGTCGTACCAGGCCGCCTGACCGGTGACCGGGTCCGAGTTCGACCAGCGCAGGCCGTCGCCCTTGGGCGGCAGCAGCTCGTGGATCAGGTGATTCAGCAGAAAGCCCCGCCTCGCCTCGGGCGCGTCCGCGGAAAGCGCCCAGGCGCCCGCGCGCTTGCCGATGGCGTTCCAGGTCCAGACGGTCGCCGGGCTCTGCGCGTCCATGCGCTTGACCTGCACGCGGATGCGACCATGAG
>JBEPXW010000291.1:0-3550 GCA_041641715.1 Pseudomonadota bacterium | reverse complement strand
GAAGACGGGGTGGTGACGGCGTCGTTCGAGGGGACGTCGGACGACCTGGTGCTGAGCTTCGCGGGCTACGACGTGGACCGGGCCGACGAGATCGAGGTGCTGCTGAACGGCGAGAGCCTCGGCTTCCTGTCCGCGGGTCTGAACAACGGGCTGGCGGATTACAGCTTCACGATCTCGGCCGCGCAGCAGCTCTCGGGCGAGAACGAGATCTCCTTCGTGCAGTCGATCAGCCCGGGCTGGACCTGGGGCGTGACGGACGTGCTGCTGGTGCCGGCACCGACAGGCCCGCTGGTGCCCGACGATCCTCTTTATGCCGAGCAGTGGCATCTCGGCATGCTCGGCGACATCGAGACCGTCTGGGGCGAGTACACCGGCTCGGGCGTCTCGGTCGGCGTCTATGACGACGGGGTCGAGTACGACCACGTCGATCTCGACGACAACTATGATTCCTCCAAGCACCTCTCCTATGACGGCTCCGTCCTCGATCCCTACCCGACGACCGACGACGAGGCGGTGCACGGCACCGCCGTCAGCGGCGTCATCGCCGCCGAGGCGAACGGGGTCGGCACGGTCGGCGTCGCCCCCGGCGCGACCCTGACCGGGGTCAACATCTTCTCTGGGCCGGCGGACATCAACGCCTCGGACAAGAGCGGCTTCTACGCCGCCTCGGACGAGACGTGGCAATTCGACGTCGTGAATCTGAGCTGGGGCAGCGCGCCGACCTTCCAGAACGACGTGAGTCAAGTCACGACAAATATCCTCGCGGACTGGGACAACGCGCTTGCGACCGGGCGCGGCGGGCTCGGTACGATCATTATCAAGGCCGCCGGCAACGACGGCGACAACGCCCAGGGCGACTTCCTGAACGCGGTGCGCGCCTCGATCTCGGTCGGCGCCTACGCGCTCAACAGCGAGACCGGGCTGACCGACGCTTCATGGTACACGAACCGCGGCGCGAACTTGCTGGTCTCGGCGCCGAGCAGCGGCAAGACGGTGGTGGTCTCCGGGACGAATGACCTGCACTCCTCCAGCGACCTGCGCATCGCGACGACCGACCGGGATGGCAGCTTCGGCTATGCCGACGATGGCGCTTGGTCCTCGAGCGATGACACGAGCGGCTTCGGCGGCACCTCCTCGGCGACGCCGGTGGTCTCGGGCGTCGTGGCACTGATGCTGGAAGCGAACCCCGACCTCGGCTGGCGCGACGTGCAGAGCGTCCTCGCCTACTCCGCCCACCATCTCGGCGGTCCGATCGGCGGTGCCTACGGCGAGACCGAGACGGTCCCCGAATACTGGCTCGTCCCGGACGGCAGCACAGACATGATCACAGTGCCGGTCGAGTACTTCGGCTGGGACTGGAACGGCGCCGACAACTGGAACGGCGGCGGGCTGCACTTCTCCGAGGACTACGGCTTCGGCGGCGTCGACGCCTACAATGCCGTGCGCATGGCCGAGGTCTGGTCGCTGTTCGGCCCGGCGCAGGTCTCGACCAACGAGGCGAGCGCCTCGACCGGCACGATGAGCCCGAACCTGAGCGTCGACACGGACCCGGACACGGTGACGATCCCCTCCTCCGACACTTACGAGTTCACCTATTCGGGCGGGGCGATGGCGCTCGAATACGTCGACATCCAGATCGTGCTCAGCTCCACCTATCTGAAGGAGGTCACGCTCCAGATCACCTCGCCCGAGGGGACGACCGCGACCCTCATGGACCTGCTGGTCAACGACTACATGACGGACCTGAACCCGATCCCCGTTGACCTCAGCTGGACCTTCGGGGCGCATGCCTTCAAGGGCGAGGACCCGAACGGCACCTGGACCGTGACGCTGACCGAGACCGACGTGCCCGGCGACGACTCGTCCGGCGGCACGACCGGCAACACCCTCGACTCGCTTGCGCTCAGCTTCTACGGTCGCGCCGACGGCCAGCACGGCGTCTCGCTGGCTGACGACGTCTACCACTACACCTCGGAGATGCTGAGCCTCGGCCTCGCGGCCGACGAAGACCGGCGCATCCTGAGCGACGGGGCCGGGGAGGACTGGCTCAACATGGCCGCCATGCGCGACGATCTCGTGGTCGATCTCGCGACCGACGGCTCAGGCGGGGCCGAGGTGGCCGGCGGCACGCAGATCGAGCACGCCGTCACCGGCGACGGCGCCGACAGCCTGATTGGCAACGGCGCGGCAAACACGCTCCACGGCATGCGCGGGGACGACTCGCTCTCTGGCCTCGGCGGCAACGACACGCTTGCGGGTGGCCGCGGCAACGACGAGTACTGGGGCGGCGCGGGCGACGACCTGTTCGAGTTCCATCTCGGCGACGGCGCCGACCTGATTTGGGATTTCGTCGCGGGCTCGGGCAGCGAGGACGTGATCGCGCTCCACGGCACGGGCTTCATGACCTTCTCGAGCCTGACCTCGACCTTCTCCGACAATGGCGTCGACACGGTGATCGACTTCGCCAACGGCGACACCATCACGCTGGCCGGGATCGCCTCCGCCGACCTACACGAGGACGATTTCCTGTTCTACGCCTGAACTTGGCCGGCCGGCCCGGGCCGGCCGGCGGGGCCCGTCAGTCGAGCTCCACGGTCCCCATCACCTCGGGCGCCTCCACGCGCACCGGCTCGACCAGCCGGCGGAACTCGTCGGCCGACTGCGCCAGCAGCGGGAAGGTCTTGTAGTGGCAGGGGATCACGGCCTTGAAGTCGAAGAAGGTCTTCGCTGCGTAGGCCGCCCGCCGCGCGTCCATGGTGAAGTGCCCGCCCATGGGCAGGATGCCGTAGTCCGGCGCGTGCAGCGCCTGGAAGACGTCCATGTCCGCCATCACGTCGGTGTCGCCCGCGGCATAGAGCGTCTTGCCGCCATGGGCGATCATGAAGCCCGACTCGCAGCCGGCGTAGACCGGCTTGCCGCCCTCGCCCGCGACCGAGGAGGAGTGCGTCGCGTTCACCATCGTCACCTCGACGTCGCCGAGCGCGACCGTGCCACCCTTGTTCATGCCGATGGCGCCCTCGAGCCCGTCGCGCTGCGACACCCAGGTCACCCAGTCATAGATGCCGACCACCGGCGCCCCGGTCTCCTTCGAGATACCCGGCGCGTCCGTGGCGTGGTCGCCGTGGCCATGAGTCACCAGGATGTGCGTCGCGCCCCTGATCGCCGCGTCCCGTTGCGAGGCGTCGAAGACGGGATTGCCTTCGAGCCAGGGGTCGAGCAGCAGGATTTGGTTGCCGACCTCGATGCGGAAGGAGGCGTGTCCGAGCCAGGTGATCTTCATGGGGTTCCTCCGTGTCGCCGTTTCTGGTGTCGCTTTTGTCTCCGCCCCAAGAATGGCCCGATTCGGCAGTCTCGCAACCCCCGTGCGCGACTGTCGGGACGCCGACCCGGTCCGGCCCTTGCCCGCCGCCGCGCGCCCCGTTAAAGCTCGGGCCCGAACCGTGACCCGCCGCGAGGGTTCCCATGTCGATCGACAAAGACACCGTGCGCAAGGTCGCCCGCCTCGCCCGCATCGCCGTGACGGAGGACGAGCTCGAGCCGCTCGCCGGCG
>JBEPXW010000290.1:0-3563 GCA_041641715.1 Pseudomonadota bacterium | reverse complement strand
GAGCTGGACGGTGCCGAACGAGCCGTCGATGAACAGGAACGACTCGTCGATGTCGTCGCCCGCGCCCTGGCTGTTGCCCTCGATCTGGATGTTGGCGCCGAACTGTAGGCCGTTGTCGAGCGTGATGCTCGGCAGGATTGCGACCTCCGCGTCCGACTTCACGTCAATGCCGTTGAGGTCGGCGCCAGGCATGATAGTAGTGACTTCGCCGCCGACGTTGCCTTCCGGGTCGACGTCAGCATAGGCGACATGCTGCTCCATGTAGCCGCCGACCCTGACCTCCCACTCGGCCGCGTCGGCCTGGGAGGCGAAGGCGCCGGCAAGCGCGATCGCGCTGGTACCGAGGAGAACCTTCTTCATCTTGTCCCTCATGAGGTTTGTGCACGTGTCTTTCGGTGAACCGGCCACGCAGCCTCGCAAGCGACAGAACCGCGGCCGGACAAGGCACTTGAACCTTGCTGCCGCTCTTGTCACGCAAGCCGCATCGCCCGTCAACGCTCGCCGCGCGCGAGGGGCGTCGCTCCGGGGCGAGCGGTGCAGTTTTGCAACATGGCTTCAGGGGCGCCCGAGCGGTCCGCACGGCGCCCCCGGACAGGGACAAGGCGGGCCACGGGCGTCGGTGTCTAGGCACCCCGCAATAGCTGTGCTAGAGGGAGCGCCATGCGGCCGGCGGAGCGGCGGCAAAGCAACAACAAGACGGGACGGAAATGGCCACAATACCGATTGCCGAGGGACTTCCGAGAAACAGGCTCGGCGCCGGGCACGCCGTTGCCATCATGGCGCTCGCCGCGCTTCTCGCCGGTTGCGCCGGCGACTACGCGCCCCAGGAGGACACCGCGCCGGAAACCAGCGCTCAGAAGCGCAAGTGGGACCGTGACGATCCGTCCATCTTCGGCGAGGGCGGGCTGTCGGTCGGCACGATCAACCGCTCCACCTCCCTGTTCGGCGGCGGCGAGGAAGGTGGCGGCCAGCTGCCGGTGAACAAGTACCTCTGGCAGGCGGCGCTCGACACGCTCTCCTTCCTGCCTCTTGCCTCGACGGACCCGTTCACGGGGGTCATCGCCACCGAGTGGGGCGGCACCCAGGATGCGCCGGACGAGCGCTTCAAGGTGACCGCCTTCGTCACAAGCCCGGCGCTCTCGGCCGCCTCGCTGAAGGTGGCGGTCTATCGCGAGGTGCAGAACGAGGACGGCGTCTGGGTGCCCGCCCCGGTCAGCCCGGAGACGCCGCGCAAGCTGGAGGACGCGATCCTCACCCGCGCCCGCGAGATCCGCATCGCCGAGCGCGAGGGCCGCGCCGCGAGCTGAGGACCGTCCGCTCCTTTGGCGCGGCGCCCGGCCGATTGAATTTCCGTCCGGCCCGTGCTTGACATGCGGGCGCGGCGGCGGCCGCGCCCGACGACGGAGGATCCTGACGAGGCCATGCCCGAGAAGACCCGCGCCGACAACGACCGCGCGAGCGGCGGCAGGACCGCGCCTCCGCGCTACAACCACCGCACCGTCGAGCCGAAGTGGCAGGGCCGCTGGGATGAGGCGCGCGCCTTCGCCGCCGCGCGCGACGAGTCGCGGGAGAAATACTACGTGCTCGAGATGTTCCCGTATCCCTCGGGACGCATCCACATGGGGCACGTCCGCAACTACACCATGGGCGACCTGGTGGCCCGCTACAAGTGGGCGCGCGGCTTCAACGTGCTGCACCCGATGGGCTGGGACGCCTTCGGCATGCCCGCCGAGAACGCCGCCATGGAGCGCGGCGTACACCCGCGCGAATGGACCTACCGGAACATCGACGCCATGCGCGGCCAGCTAAAGTCCATGGGGCTCAGCCTCGACTGGGAGCGCGAGTTCGCCACCTGCGATGCCGGGTACTACGCCCAGCAGCAGGCGATGTTCCTCGACATGCTCGAGGCCGGGCTGGTGGCGCGGCGGAGCTCGACGGTGAACTGGGACCCGGTGGACCAGACCGTGCTCGCCAACGAGCAGGTGATCGACGGGCGCGGCTGGCGCTCGGGCGCGCCGGTGGAGCGGCGCGAGCTCACCCAGTGGTTCTTCCGCATCTCGGAGATGGCCGAGGAGCTCCTCGAGGCGATCGACGGGCTCGAGCGCTGGCCGGAGAAGGTGCGGCTGATGCAGAGGAACTGGATCGGCCGCTCCGAGGGGCTGCAGTTCCGATTCGAGATGGCGCCGAACGAGCTCGTCCACTGGCCCGAGCTCGAGGTCTACACGACCCGCCACGACACGCTCTTCGGCGCGACCTTCGCGGCCATTTCCCCGGACCATCCGCTCGCCAGGGCGCTCGAGCCGAAGCTCGCCGGGCTCGCCGAGTTCAATGCCGAATGCCGGCGCATCGGCACCTCGGAGGAGGCACTGGCGATGGTCGAGAAGAAGGGCTTCGCCACCGGGCTCGACGTGGTGCATCCCTTCGACCCGGAGTGGCGGCTCCCGGTCTATGTCGCCAATTTCATCCTGATGGACTACGGCACCGGCGCCATCTTCGGCTGCCCGGCTCACGACCAGCGCGACCTCGACTTCGCCCGCGCCTACGGGCTCGACGTGATCCCGGTGGTCTGCCCGCCGGAGGCGAACCCGGCGACCTTCGCCATCGCCGACGAGGCCTATCTGGGGCCCGGTCGCCTGATCAACTCGCGCTTTCTCGACGGCATGGACATCGAAGCGGCGAAGGAGGAGATGGCGCGGCGAATCGAGAAAATGGGCCGGGGCGAGCGGCGCGTGAACTACCGCCTGCGCGACTGGGGCATCAGCCGCCAGCGCTACTGGGGCTGCCCGATTCCGGTCATCCACTGCGATTCTTGCGGCGTGGTGCCGGTGCCGAAGGCGGCGCTGCCCGTGACGCTGCCCGAGGACATAGCCTTCGACCGGCCGGGCAACCCGCTCGACCGGCACGCCACCTGGCGCGACGTGACCTGCCCCGAATGCGGGACCGCGGCGCGGCGTGAGACCGACACCATGGACACCTTCGTCGATTCGTCCTGGTATTTCGCCCGCTTCACAGCGCCGCGCGCGGAGACGCCGACCTCCGCGGAGGACGTGGACTACTGGATGAACGTCGACCAGTACATCGGCGGCATCGAGCACGCGATCCTGCACCTCCTCTACTCGCGCTTCTTCGCCCGCGCGATGCATCGCACGGGCCATCTGCCTGCGAAGTCCGTCGAGCCCTTCGAGGCGCTCTTCACGCAGGGCATGGTCGTGCACGAGTGCTACTTCTCCGAGCGCGACGGGCGGCGCGTCTGGCACGCCCCCGCCGAGGTGACCCGCGATCCGGACGGCACGGTGCGGCTCGCGGAGACCGGCGAGGCGGTCCGGATCGGCCCCGTGACCAAGATGTCGAAGTCGCGCAAGAACACGGTCGACCCCGAGGACATCATCGAGCAGTACGGCGCCGACGTGGCGCGCTGGTTCATGCTCTCGGACAGCCCGCCCGAGCGCGACGTCGAGTGGACGACCGCCGGCGTCGAGGGTGCCTGGCGCTTCCTGCAGCGCCTCTGGCGCATGCTTCACGAGGCGGCGCTAGCGCCGGTCGGCGCCGAACCGGGCGAGGTC
>JBEPXW010000289.1:0-3566 GCA_041641715.1 Pseudomonadota bacterium | reverse complement strand
TGCCATTTGCGCCGAGATGTCCCATGTAAGGGGTGCTATAGACGTCATCACGCGAACGTACTGTCCGTCTCTCGAGGCTGTCGGTCTGTTTCCAGGAGTTGACCGAAGAGCCACAGCCGCGGCATTCCGCGCGCGGCCGCTAGATAAGGAGACACGGACATGGCCACTGGCACCGTGAAATGGTTCAACGCCGCGAAGGGCTTCGGCTTCATCCAGCCCGAGGACGGCGGCAAGGACGTCTTCCTGCACATGTCGGCCGTCGAGCGCGCCGGCGAGCAGCCCCCGCAGGAGGGCCAGAAGCTGGAGTTCGAGCTCGAATCGGGGCGCGACGGCCGCACCTCGGCGGGCAGCATCCGCTACCTCTGAGCGCAGTCCAGCGTTGAGATACCGGCCCCGCGGGCTCGCCCGCGGGGTTTTTCGTTATTGAGAAGCCGACTATAATTTCGTTTTCAGTCAGTATGGTGTAGTCCTCGACCCTAAGGAGAAAGTTTCATGAATGAAATAGAAATCCTAGTAATTGTAATCGCTTCCCTAGCATCTGGCCTAGTTGCAACAGGTGTAACACTGTACTGGCAAGAAAAAAACGAGATAAGAAGGAGGAAATTCGATTTGCTCGTCGATCTGCAATCCCACCCTATAGATGACGAAAGGTTCACATATGCATTAAATAGAATGGCAATATTATTTGCTGATGATGATAATGTCGTAAAAAACTTAAGAGTGGTTATTGATTCTGACGTGTTGCCGGGAAAACACCTTGAGGACCTGATAGCCGCGGCATGGGAGTCCGTCGGACTTAAGATCCCAGATCGAAGAGTGTTTGGGCATCGGTATGGGAAGACTCACAAGGGAGGCAAGAAGTGAGCATGGCTGCCGACATGGTCGGAGTTTCTCATTGCGACTACAGTCACGAAGATCACAAATCTCACAGTTCAGCCCTTATTAACCACAAAGCTCGCCCAAAGAACAAATTTGGGCCAAATCAATGACTTAGTACCATGTCCAAATTTGAACGCCTCTACGGCAACCTTCTCGGCTTCCCTTCCTCGTCGATCGCCACGAAGACGAAGCTCGCCCGCGTCACCCGGAAATGCTCGTCGGCCGGCATCCGCGTCACCCAGGCCTCGACGGCGATGGTCATCGAGGAGCGGCCCTCGCGGGTGATCTCGGAGTGGATGGCGAGGACGTCGCCGACCCGGACCGGCTTGTGGAACTCCATGGAATCCACCGCCACCGTCGCCACCCGGCCGCGGGCCCGCCCCCGCGCCAGCACGCTCGCGCCGAGGTCCATCTGGCCCATCAGCCAGCCGCCGAAGATGTCGCCGTTGGCGTTGGCGTCCGCCGGCATGGCGATGGTCTGAAGCGTGATCTCGCCCTTCGGGCCCGTCTCCGCCGGTCCGCTCATCCCGCGCCTCCCGAGGCATCCCCCTTGGGAGGACCCTGCCCGCGCTCTCCCGCCTCCGCAAGCGCCGTGCGGCGGGCGAGCCGGGCGAAATGGGCCTCGCGCCAGATCGCGTAGAGCCCGGCGCCCACCACCAGCCCCATGCCGGCCAGCATGGCGAGGTCGATGCGCTCGCCGAAGATCACCGCGCCCACGATCACAGCGTAGACCACCTGGAGATAGGTGAAGGGCTGGATGCGCACCGCCTCGGTCGCCTCGAGCGCCGCGATCAGGCAGTAGTGCCCGATCATCGCCACCACCGCGTGCAGCGCCAGCCAGCCCCAGTCCTCCGCCGCCATCTCCGTCCAGTAGAACGGCCCGACAAGCGTCAGCGCCACCGCCCCGGCGAGGCCGAGATAGAAGAAGGCCGGTGCCGCCGAGCCGTCGGCGCTGCTCACCAGCCGCGTCGTCACCGTGTAGATCGCCATCATGCCGGCCGCGACCAGCGGCATCAGCGCCTCGAGGCTGAAGACGCCGAGGCCGGGGCGCAGGATCACCAGGACGCCGAGAAAGCCGACCATGATCGCCCCGGCGCGCCGCCACCCGATGCGCTCGCCGAGGACCGGCACGGCGATCAGGGTGGCGAGCAGGGGATGCAGCGCGAAGACCGAGTGCGTCGCCGCCAGCCCGAGCCAGACGAAGCTGGTGGTCATCACGATGATCTGCACCGCGAGCAGCACGCCCCGGAAGCACTGGAGGAGGGGCATCCGCGTCCGCGCGGCCTGCCTGAGCCCCCCGGCGCGGCGCGAGGCCACCACCGCAACGAAGGCGGCGAACAGCCAGTAGCGGATCATGATGAAGAACTCGGGCGGGTAGTAGGTCCCGAGATGCTTCGAGGTGCCGTCCTGCACCGCGAAGCAGGCCATCGCCATGAGGGCGAAGCGGATGCCGCGCCCGGGCCGGGACTCGCCCGCCGGGGCCGGCGGCCCGACCGCGCCCTCCGCCGTCACGCCCCGCTCAGAAGAAGGCCTGCAGCCCGGTCTGGGCGCGGCCGAGGATCAGCGCGTGCACGTCGTGCGTGCCCTCGTAGGTGTTCACCGTCTCGAGGTTGACCAGGTGCCGGATCACGCCGAACTCGAGCGAGATACCGTTGCCGCCGTGCATGTCGCGGGCGTGGCGCGCGACCTCGAGCGCCTTGCCGCAGCTGTTGCGCTTGACGAGGCTGATCATCTCGGGCGCAAAGCGGCCCTCGTCCATCAGCCGTCCGACCCGCAGGCAGCCCTGGAGGCCGATGGCGATCTCCGTCTGCATGTCGGCGAGCTTCCTCTGGAAGAGCTGGGTCTGCGCCAGCGGCTTGCCGAACTGCTTGCGGTCGAGCCCGTATTGCCGCGCCGCGTGCCAGCAGAACTCCGCCGCGCCCAGCGCGCCCCAGGCGATGCCGTAGCGCGCCCGGTTGAGGCAGCCGAACGGCCCGCCGAGGCCCTCGGCGCCGGGCAGCAGCGCCTCCTCGCCGACCTCGACGCCGTCCATGACGATCTCGCCGGTGATCGAGGCGCGCAAGGAAAGCTTCTTCTCGATCTTCGGCGCCGACAGGCCCTTGGCGCCCTTCTCGAGCACGAAGCCCTTGATCTTGCCGTCATGCGCCTCGGACTTGGCCCAGACGACGAAGACGTCCGCGAAGGGCGCGTTCGAGATCCAGGTCTTGGAGCCGGTGAGGCGATAGCCGCCGTCGGTCTTCTCGGCCCGCGTCTTCATGCTGCCGGGGTCCGAGCCCGCGTCGGGCTCGGTGAGGCCGAAGCAGCCGATCAGCTCGCCGGTGGCGAGCTTCGGGAGATATTTCTGCTTCTGCTCCTCGGTCCCGTAGGCGTAAATCGGGTGCATGACCAGCGAGGACTGCACCGACATCATCGAGCGGTAGCCCGAATCGACCCGCTCGACCTCGCGCGCCACCAGCCCGTAGGAGACGTAGCCCGCCCCGGCGCAGCCGTATTCCTCGGGGACGGTCAGGCCGAGGAGGCCGAGCTCGCCCATCTCGCGGAAGATCTCCGGGTCCGTCTCCTCCTTCTCGAACGCCTCCATGACGCGCGGCTGGAGCTTCTCCTGCGCGTAGCCGTGCGCGGTGTCGCGGATCATCCGCTCCTCCTCGCTGAGCTGGTCGTCGAGGAGGAAGGGGTCGTCCCAGGCG
>JBEPXW010000288.1:0-3587 GCA_041641715.1 Pseudomonadota bacterium | reverse complement strand
CGGGCCCAGTCTCCCGTGCGCGACGCGACGCAGCCGCGTGCGCCGGGTCTGCCGACGCCGGAGGAGATGGCGGCACGCGAGACGCTCGCCGAGATCGAGAAGATGGCGCGGCGCCTGAGCCTCCTGGAGCTCACCGAGCGCACCTGCAAATGGCCGATCGGCGACCCGGCGGAGGACGATTTCTACTTCTGCGGCCTGCCCTCGGTGCCCGGCAAGCCTTATTGCGAGCACCACGTGGCGGTGGCCTTTCAGCCGCTCTCGGCCCGTCGCGACCGCGCGCGGGCGGGGCGCTGACGCGGGGCCACGGCCGGACTTCGGCGCCATGTCAGGGACCTGTGGCTCGCCGGGGCAGGCGGGCTATATGGCAGCACTTGAACCCGACCCGCACGGGGGCCGCGCCGCATGATCCGCTACAGCCTCAAATGCGCTGACGGCCACGCCTTCGAGGCGTGGTTCCGCTCGTCGACCGCCTACGAGGAGCAACGGGAAGCGGGCCGCGTTGCCTGCGTGGTCTGCGGCTCGGCCGAGATCGAGAAGGCGCCGATGGCGCCGTCGGTGTGGGGCGGGCGCGAGGCGGCGCCGACGCTTTCCGGGCCCGCGTCGCCCGCCGAGGCGGCGCTGAAGGCGCTCCGGCGCCATATCGAGCAAAGCTCCGACTATGTCGGCACCGACTTCGCCGCCGAGGCCCGCCGCATTCATGCCGGCGAGGCCGAGGAGCGGTCGATCTGGGGCGAGGCGACGCGCGATGATGCCCATGCCCTCAAGGACGAGGGCGTCCCGGTCGCTCCGATCCCCTGGATGCGCCGCAGCGACGGCTGACGCCGCGGCGCTCTCCATCGGCTCTATTGCGCCGGCTGCGCGGCGCCGGTGTGCCGATTCACGGCGAACCGCTGCACCAGCGAGCCGTCCTGGGTGACGATGTCGACGGTGATCGTGTCCTCGTCCACCTCGCTTACCTCGCCGACCTTGACGTTCGGGTTTCCGTGCATTCCCAGCCGGTGCTCGAACATGTGGCGCACCTGCTCGGGCGTGAGGTCCTGGGGCAGCACCTGCATGGCGCCCGGCTCCATGCCGCGACCCATCATGCCCGGCCCCATGCCTTGGCCCATCATTCCCGGGCCCATCATGCCGCGACCCATCATACCGGGACCCATCGGGCCGGGATCCATCGGGCCGGAGCCGGTCTCGTTATCCATCATGCCGGGGGCCATGCCGCGCCCCATCATTCCCGGACCCATGCCTTGGCCCATCATCCCGGGCCCCGTCATGCCTGGCCCCATGCCTTGGCCCATCATCCCGGGCCCCATCATGCCGTGACCCATCATGCCGGGTCCCATACCCTGGCCCATCATGCCCGGGCCCATGCCGTGGTACGGGCAACCCGCCATGGGTGGATATGCCTTCTGCGTGTGGCCCGGCCCCGTACCATGCGCGACCGCGCCGGTCGTGGCGGCGACGGCCAACACGGAGGCGAGGCCCAGTGCGGCGATCTTGCTGTGCGGTCTCATGCGTGGCTCCTTGCTGTTCCGGTCTCCCGGGAGGCGCCCGGGCCCCGACCGAGTCGGTCGCCCCAAGGGGACACCCCGGCCGCCCCGGGCCGCCTTGACATGCGTCAACGCCGGGGAAACGGGGTCCGCGGCCGTCTTGCGGCGCGAGGGCGCCGGCGATATAGGGAGGCGCCCGTTGCCAGGGGTCTCGCCTAGCGTCTTGTGCGGCGTCTCGCCGCGCGCCCGGCCGGCCCCCGCCCGAGGAGCGAGAGACATGCCCCGTCTCGTCATGAAGTTCGGCGGAACCTCCGTCGCCGACCTCGAGCGCATCCGCAGCGCCGCGGAGAAGGTCCACCGCGAGGTCGAGCGGGGCTACGAGGTGGCGGTGGTGGTCTCGGCGATGGCGGGCCGGACCAACGAGCTGGTGAAGCTCGTGCGCGACACCTCGCCCCTCTACGACGCCCGCGAATACGACGCGGTGGTCGCCTCGGGCGAGCAGGTGGTCTCGGGGCTCATGGCGCTCATGCTCCAGCGGCTCGGCGTGCCGGCGCGCTCCTGGCAGGGCTGGCAGATCCCGATCCGCACCACCGGCGCCCACGGCGCCGCCCGGATCACGGAGATCGGCACGGAGGCGCTCAGGCGCAAGTTTGCGGAAGGGCTGCACGCGGTGGTCTCTGGCTTCCAGGGGATTGGCCCCGACGGGCGCATCTCGACGCTGGGGCGCGGTGGCTCGGACACCTCGGCCGTTGCGCTCGCGGCTGCCCTCGGGGCGGAGCGGTGTGATATCTACACAGACGTGGACGGCGTCTACACAACCGACCCGCGCATCGAGCGACGGGCGCGCAAGATCGGCCGCATCGCCTACGAGGAGATGCTGGAATTTGCCTCGCTGGGCGCCAAGGTGCTGCAGACGCGCTCGGTCGAGCTTGCCATGCGCCACCATGTGCGGCTGCAGGTGCTTTCGGCCTTCGAGGACGTGGCCGGAACGCTAGTCTGCGACGAGGAGGAGCTCGTGGAACAGAACGTCGTCAGCGGAGTCGCCTACCAGCGCGACGAGGCCAAGGTCACCCTCGTCAAGGTGCCGGACCGCCCGGGCGTCGCGGCGTCGATCTTCGGCCCGCTCGCCGAGCAGGGGGTCAATGTCGACATGATCGTGCAGAACATTGGCACCGACGGCATGACCGACATGACCTTCTCCTGCTCGACGGACGAGGTGGCGCGCGCGCGGGCCGCGCTCGAGGGCGTGCGCGATGCGATCGGCTACAGCGACATCATCGTCGACGACGAGGTCGCCAAGGTCTCTATCGTCGGCATTGGCATGCGCAGCCACTCGGGCGTGGCGCAGACGATGTTCTCGGCGCTCGCCCGAGAGGGCATCAACATCCAGGTCATCACGACGTCCGAGATCAAGGTCTCGGTGCTGATTGACCGGAAATACATGGAGCTCGCCGTCCAGGCGCTGCACAAGGCCTTCGAGCTCGATGCGGCCTGAGCCGGCCGCCGGCGCCCGCGCGGCGCGTCCGTGAGAGAGGGGAGGGCAGGATGCCCGTCGACAAGGGTGGATCGAGGGCGCTCCTGCGCGCGCTCCGGGCGGTCATGGCCGGCCCGGGCGACGGGCAGCAGCGGCTCGACAAGATCGTCCGCCTCGTCGCCTCGAACATGGTCGCGGAGGTGTGCTCGATCTACCTGAAGCGCGACGAGCGCACCCTCGAGCTCTGCGCCACCGAGGGCCTGAAGGCGGAATCGGTCCACACCGCGCGCCTGCGAGTCGGCCAGGGCCTCGTCGGCCGCATCGCCGAGCGCGCAGAGCCCTTCGCCACCGACGACGCCCAGACCGCGCCCGGCTTTCGCTACCTGCCCGAGACCGGCGAGGAGATCTACCACTCCTTCGTCGGCGTGCCGATCATGCGCCTCGGCGAGGTGCTGGGCGTGCTCGTGGTGCAGAACGAGGCGAAGCGGCACTATCATGAGGAGGAGGTCGAGGCGCTCGAGATCGTCGCCATGGTGATCTCCGAGATGGCCGAGGCCGGCGCTTTCCTCGACTCCGCGGGGCTGGCCACCGGCCCGGGCCGGCGCACCGGCCCGGTGGTCTTCGAGGGG
>JBEPXW010000287.1:0-2441 GCA_041641715.1 Pseudomonadota bacterium | reverse complement strand
AGGGGCGCGCCCGGGCGCGCCGGAGAGGGCAAGGGTGGACAACAGGGCGAACATCGTCGCGCCGGAAGGCTCCCCCGGACCGGACTCGCTGAGCCGGGAAGGGCTGGTCTCGGTCGGCCTCGGCAAGAGCTACCGGCGCCGGCCTGTCGTGCGGGATGTCTCGCTGGAACTGCACCGCGGCGAGGTGGTGGGCCTGCTCGGGCCGAACGGCGCCGGCAAGACCACCTGCTTCTACATGATCGTCGGACTGGTGCCTGCGGACACCGGCGCAATCTTCCTCGACGGCATCGAGCTCACGGGCCTGCCGATGTACCGGCGCGCCCGGCTCGGCCTCGGCTACCTGCCGCAGGAGGCCTCGATCTTCCGCGGCCTTTCCGTCGAGGACAACATCCGGGCCGTGCTCGAACTCGTGGAGAAGGACCGCGTGACCCGGGCGCGCCGGCTCGACGAGCTCCTCGGCGAGTTCTCCATCACCCATCTCCGGCGCACGCCGGCCACCGCGCTCTCGGGCGGCGAGCGCCGCCGCGTCGAGATCGCGCGCTGCCTCGCCACCGACCCGGCCTTCATCCTGCTCGACGAGCCCTTCGCCGGCATCGACCCGATCGCCGTGAACGACATCCGCACTCTCGTCGCCCACCTCAAGCATCGCGGCATCGGCGTACTGATCACCGATCACAACGTGCGCGAGACGCTCGAAATTATTGACCGGGCATACATCTTGCATGATGGTCACGTCCTGATGAGCGGGACGCCCGACGAGGTGGTGCACGACGCCAATGTGCGGCGCGTCTACCTCGGCGAGGGCTTCCGCATTTAGTAACCCCCTTGCGCCAGCCTGACGGCCCGGACGGCGGGAGGAAGACGCGGACCCATGCGCGCGGGAGTCCGACTTGAGGTCAAACAGAGCCAGCGGCTCGCCATGACGCCGCAGCTGCAGCAGGCAATCAAGCTGCTGCAAATGTCGAACCTCGAGCTGCACGCCTTCCTCGCCGAGGAGACCGAGAAGAATCCGCTGCTATGTCTCGAAGAGGCCAGCGACCGCGCCGTGGAGGAAGACGCCGCGGCCGCACCGGAGGCGCAACTGGACGCCGCGCTCGACCGCTGGTCCGGTCGCGAGGGCGGCGAGTCGCTCGGCGCGGAGGTGTTCGACAACGGGACCGAGAACCTCTACGACGCCGCCCCGACGCCGGGAACGGGAAACGACTGGGCGGGAGTGGGGGCCGGCGGCAGCCGTGATTTCGGAAGCTTTGACGCAGCGCTCGAGGCCGAGCCCGGCCGCCCGCGAACGCTTCGCGAGCACCTTGTCGCCCAGATCGGACAGAGCCGGACCGGCCCGCGAGAGGCAGCGATCGCCCGGGTCACGGTCGAGGAACTGGACGAAGCCGGCTATCTCCGCGCCGACCCAGCCGAGCTCGCCGCCCGCCTTGGCGCCGCGCCGGCGGAGGTCGATGCGGCGCTCACGCTCCTTCGGTCCTGCGATCCCACGGGTATCGGCGCGCAGGGCCTTGCGGAATGCCTTTCGCTCCAGCTCGCCGAGCGCGACCGGCTCGACCCGGCGATGCGGACCCTTCTCGAGAACCTGAACCTCGTCGGCCGCGGCGAACGGCGGCGATTGCGCGCCCTCTGCGGCGTAGACGACGAGGACCTCGCGGATATGCTGGCCGAGCTGCGCGCCCTCGACCCGCGCCCCGGCGCCGTCTTCCAGGCCGAGCGGGCGGAGACGCGGGTGCCGGACGTCCTGCTCCGCCGCAACCCGTCGGGCGGCTGGGATGTGGAGCTCAACCCCGAGGGGCTGCCCAGGGCCGTGGTCGACCGGCGCTACGCGGCCCGTCTGGAGGGGGGCGGAGCACCGGCGCGCCGCTTTCTCGCCGAGTGCCGAGCCAACGCGCACTGGCTCGTGCGCAGCCTCGACCAGCGGGCGCGGACGATCCTTGCCGTATCGGCCGAGATCGTCCGCCAGCAGGAGCGGTTCCTCGCCGAGGGGATCGCGGGCCTCCGCCCGCTCACCTTGCGCATGGTGGCCGAGGCGACCGGCCTGCACGAGTCGACCGTCAGCCGCGTCACCGCCAACAAGAGCATCGCCACCGAGCGCGGCGTGCTCGACTTTCGCTTCTTCTTCACCAACGCTGTCGGCGAGGACGGACCGGCCGCCGAGTCCGTGCGCCACCGCATCCGCGCGCTCGTCGAGGCGGAGGCGCCCGGCGCCGTCCTCTCGGACGACGCCATCGTCGCGCGGCTGAAGGCGGAGGGCATCGACATCGCACGGCGCACCGTGGCCAAGTACCGCACGGCGCTCGGCATCCCTTCCTCGGCCGCGCGGCGGCGCATGAAGGCAACGCTCGCGTCGACGTGACCGGCGCGGCGGACATTCCGCTCTTCTGCGGAGGACCGCGTCGTTGCTATATTGACAGGGATGAGGCCGCTGCCTAGGTTCCGCCCCG
>JBEPXW010000286.1:0-3665 GCA_041641715.1 Pseudomonadota bacterium | reverse complement strand
CGCGCGAGCACGTACTCGACCATGCCGGCGCAGGCGATGCCGCAGACATCGGGCCCCGCGTGCCCGTAGGGGCAGCGGTAGCAGGCGAAGGGCGCGACGTGCTCGGCGCCGGGCAAGAGCGGCCCGGCGATGCCGGAGCGGAAGGTGTGCTCGCCGCCGACGCTCGCCGCGCCGAAGCCGGCGCCGTGGAAGGCGTCCCAGAAGCTCAGCGTCTTGAAGCGGCCCGTCGCGGCGCGCGCGAGTTTAAGCGCCACCTCGACCGCGTCCGAGCCGCCGGTGGTGAAGAGACACTTGGAGAGGTCCCCCGGCGCCAGCGCGCTCAGCTTCTCGGCCAGCTCGACCGCCGGCTCGCAGGTGAAGCGGCGCGGCGCGAAGCTGAGCTCGTCGATCTGCCGCTTGATCGCCTCGCGCAGTTTCGGGTGGGCGTAGCCGATGTGGTGGACGCTGTTGCCGTGGAAATCCATGTAGCGACGGCCGGCGACATCCTCGATCCAGATGCCCTAGGCTTTCCGGATTGCAGAGAGCACCGGCGTCGACAGGCTCTGGTGCAGGAAGGCTTCAGAATCGCGCGCGACCAGGTCGCGGGTCGCCGGGTCCGACTGTGCCTCCCGCCAGCGGCGGCGCATGTCCGAGGTGTTGGATTCCCCCTCGGTGTGGGCGGGTTTCGGCGCGCCGGCCATGGGCTCAGGGCCAGGGCAGCGAGAAGGTCTTGACGTTGGTGTAGCTCTTCATCGCCTCGATCACGCCCTCCTTGTAGCCGAGCCCGGAATCCTTGATGCCGCCGAAGGGCGACATCTCGATCCGGTAGCCCGGCACCTCCCAGACGTTCACGGTGCCGACCTTCAGCCCGGCGATGTAGCGCTGCATCCGCCGGAAGTCGTTCGTGCACACGCCGGCCGAAAGGCCGAACGCGGTGCCGTTCGAGACCTCCGTCACCGCCTCGTCGTCGTCCGGCACGCGGATCACGGGGACTATAGGCCCGAAGGTCTCCTCGCGCACGAGCTCGGCCCCTGCCGGCACCCGGTCGAGCACGATCGGCGGCAGAAGCGCGCCCTCGCGGCCCGGGTCGTAGAGCAACTCGGCCCCCGCCTCCGCGGCCATGTGCGCGCGGCGCTCGAACTGCGCCGCCGCCTCGGCGCTCACCACCGTGCCGAGCGCCGTCTCCGGCTCCATCGGGTCGCCGAAGCGGATCTTTTGCGCGCGCTCCAGCACCATGGGCACGAAGCGGTCGGCGACGCTCTCCTGGCAGAGGATGCGCTTCACGGCCGTGCAGCGCTGGCCCGAGTTCTTCGTCGCCCCGGCCACCGCGAGGTCGGCCGCCTTGGCGAGGTCGTCGTCGGAGAGGTCGTTCAGGACGATCAGCGGGTCGTTGCCGCCAAGCTCCAGCACCGTGCGCCGGTAGCCCGCGCGCTCGGCGATCATCCTGCCGACGCCGACGCTCCCCGTGAAGGTGACGAGCTCGGCGTGCGGGTTGGAAATCATCTCCGCCCCGATGTCCTGCGGCCAGCCCGTGACCACCGAATACATCTCCGGCGGCAGCCCGGCCTCGTAGAGCACGTCCGCCAGCACCAGCGCCGTCAGCGGCGTCAGCTCGGTCGGCTTGCAGACGACGCAGTTGTTGGTGGCCACCGCCGGCGCCACCTTGTGCGCCACCATGTTGAGCGGGTGGTTGAACGGCGTGATCGCGGAGATCGCGGCCAATGGCTCGCGCAGGGTGAAGATCTTCCGCGCCTTGCCGTGGGGGGTGAGGTCGCAGGAGAACATCTCGCCGTCGTCCTGGATGCAGAGCTGCGCGGCCAGCGTGAACACGTCGAAGGCGCGCCCCACCTCGTAGAGCGAATCCTGCTTCGAGATGCCGAGCTCGAGCGTGATCAGATCCGAGATCTCCTCGCGCCGCGAGTCGAGGATCTCCGCCGTCCGGAACAGGATCCGCTGCCGCTCGTAGCGGGTCAGCTTCGGGCGGTAGCGCGCGGCGATCTCGAACGCCTCGCGCGCGTGCTCAGCCCCCCCCGCCGGGACGGTGCCGATCACGGCGCCGGTGTAGGGATAGGTGACATCGATCACCGCGTCCGCGTCCACTTTGCGCCCGGCGATGCGCATGGGCTCGTGGCGGACCTCGACGCTGCCCGGCTTGCGGTTCATGCCTCTCTCCCTTGCGTCAGCGCGCGGCCGCGAGGGCCGCGTAGTGAAGGGCGTCGAAGTTTCTCAGCACGGGCGCCTCCGGCAGGTCCAGCGCCCGGTTGACGATGAACGGCACCGCCTGCTCGGTCAGCCCGCCGTGGGAGCGCAGGGGCTCCTTCAGCGCCGCGAGGTCGTGGCGGTCGGCCGACGTCCCGATGGTCATGGTCTCGCCCGACACCATGACGATGTCGCCGATCCGGTCGGGCGGCAGCTCGAACCGCTCGCAGGCCGCCTCGCGGTCGAGCACCACGTCGATCCCCGGCACCGCGGCGAGGCGGTCCATGACGTCCCCGATGTCCGCCCCCTCCGCGAGGTAGGCCGTGGCGAAGGAGCCGAGCGCCCCGTGATGCACCACATAAGGGTCGGTGATCGGCAGGATCACCCGCGCGTTGCCCGCCCCGAGCCACTCGTCGAGCAGGTCCTGCGCGTAGACCACCGCCGGCGTGCCGTCCTTCAGGTGCTTCGGCTTCATGCCGTGGTCCGCCGTCACCACGATGGCGGCGCCGGCCGCGTCGAGCTCGCCGAGGTAGCGGTCGAACATGGCGTAGAAGGCGTTGGCCTCCGGCTCGCCCGGCGCGTGCTTGTGCTGCACGTAATCGGTGGTGGTGAGGTACATGACGTCCGGCCGGAACTCCTCGAGGAGGCGCACCCCGGCGGCGAAGACGAACTCCGAGAGCGCCGCCGAGTACACCTCCGGCACCGGCCGGCCGAGCCAGGCGGCGGCGTAGTCGATGCCGTGCTCCGCCATGGTGGTCCTGTCCGACCGCTCCGACGAGAAGCACACCGCCCGGCCGTCCCCGAAGGTCAGCCCGTGGCCCAGGAGCGCGCGCAGCTTGTCCTTCGCGGTGACCACCGCCACCCGCGCGCCGGCGTCGTGGAACGCCTGGAAGACGGTCGGCGCGCGCAGGAAGCGCGCGTCGTTCATCATCACCTCCTCGTCGGCCTCGCGGTCGTAGAAGTAGTTGCCGCAGATGCCGTGCACGGAGGGTGGCCGCCCCGTGGCGATCGAAAGGTTGTTCGGGTTGGTGAAGCTCGGCATCGCCGAGTGCGCGGTCCGCGCCGTCCCCTTGCCCATCACCGCCTTCAGCGCGGGCATGAGCCCCGAGCCCGTGGCGGCGTCGAGATAGGCCGGCTCGCAGCCGTCGAGGCAGATGACGACCGCCGGAACCTTCGGGAAAGCGTAGTCCCGGCCGTTCGCGGTGACGCTCGGGGTGGCGGGCCTGTTCATCGTGCGTTCCTCTCTGCTCACGCCACCAGCCGGGCGCGCTCGGCCATCGCCGCCTCGGGCGGCGCCGCGCTGTCGACGCCCATCTCCGCCAGCGCCTCGCCGGCGGCGGCGACGACCCGGCGCATCACGGCCGCGTCCATGCGCCCGATGCAGCCGATGCGGAAGCTGTCCACCACGGTAAGCTTGCCGGGATAGATGATGAAGCCCTTCCCTTTCAGCCGGTCGTAGAATTCAACGAAGTCGAAGCGCGTGTCCG
>JBEPXW010000285.1:0-3674 GCA_041641715.1 Pseudomonadota bacterium | reverse complement strand
CCCGGCGTTCTCCTGCGCCGCCACCAGGCTCACATGGAGCTCCTGCATGCCGTGGCTGCAGACCGGGATCCCGCGCGCCCGCGCCATCTCCGCGACCCGCAGCCAGGCCGTGATGCCGCCGCAGTTCGAGGCGTCGGGCTGGATCCAGGAAAGCCGCGCGTGGTCGAGGGCGAGGCCGAACTCCTCGAGCGTGTGCAGGTTCTCGCCCATCGCCAGCGGCACGGCCGTCGCCTCGGCGATCTCGGCATAGCCGAAATAGTCGTCGGGGATGATCGGCTCCTCGAACCAGAGGATGCCGAGCTCGCCGAACGCCCGCGCGGCGCGGATCGCGCCGGCCCGGTCGAAGGCATAGTTGGCGTCCACCATGAAGCTGCGCGCGTCCCCGAGAAGCGCGCGCACGGCGCGGGCGCGGGCGAGGTCATCGGCGAGGTCGGGCCGGCCGACCTTGATCTTCACGCCGTCGAAGCCGCGCGCGAGGTAACCCTCGACGCTGGCGAGCAGCTTCTCGAGCGGGAAGTCGAGATCGATGCCGCCGCAATAGGCCGCGGCCGTGCTGCCGGCGCCGCCGGCCATGCGCCAGAGCGGCTCACCCGAGCGGCGCCCGAGGATGTCCCAGAGCGCGATGTCGACGGCCGAGATGGCGAAGGCGGCGATGCCGCCGCGGCCGACATAGTGGAGATGCCAGCCCATCGCCTCGTTCAGCGCCTCGACCGCGCTGCCGTCCTGGCCGACCAGCCAGGGCGCGAGGTCGGCCTCGATCAGCGCCCGGATGGCGTGGCCGCCCCGCCCGCCCGTGTAGCTGTAGCCGGTGCCCTCGCTGCCGTCGGCGAGGCGGACGGTGGCGGTGATCAGGTGAAAGTGGGTGTGAAGCCCGTGCTTGGCGTCGACCAGCACCTCCTCGAGCGGCACCTCGAAGAGCCGCGCCTCGACCGTCTCGATCCGGCTGCCGGGCGCCGGACCGGGGGCGGGGTCAGACATGCTGGCCGCCGTTGATCTCGATCTCGACGCCGGAGACATAGGAGCTCTCGGCGGTGCAGAGATAGTAGATCGTGCGCGCCACCTCCTCGGGCTTGCCGAGGCGGCGGAGCGGGATGTCCTGCACGAGCTTCTCGGTGCCGGCCGAGAGGATGGCGGTCTCGATCTCGCCCGGCGCGATGGCGTTGACCCGGATGCCGCGCGGGCCGAAGTCGTGCGCCATCTCGCGCGTCAGCGCCGCCAGCGCCGCCTTCGATGTGGCGTAGGCAGCCCCCGCGAAGGGATGCACCCGCGCCCCCGCGATCGAGGTGACGTTGACCACCGCGCCCTTCGCCGCAGTCAGCTCCTCGATCAGGCCGCGCGCCAGCACGATGGGCGCGAAGAAGTTGACGTGGAACACGTGGCCCCAGTCCTTGAGGTCGGTCGAGATGGTGTCGAGGCGCTCGCCGTTCAGCCCCTTGGGCGAGATGCCTGCGTTGTTGACGAGAGCCTCCAGCCGGCCGGTGGTCAGCCGGCCGCGGATATCCTCGACCGCCTCGATGGTGCTGTTCGGATCGGCGAGGTCGAGCTGGATATGGTCCTCGGGGCCCGCCTCCCAGGGGCAGTCCTCGGGGAACGGATGGCGCGAGCAGGTGATGACCCGCCAGCCGGCCGAGGCGAAGCGCTTGACGGTGGCATGGCCGATGCCCCGGCTGGCGCCGGTCAGAAGCAGGGTCTTGCGGTCGCTCGGCTCGGCCATGCGTCGTCCTCTCCTCGCGGGGTTCCGCGCTCAATCTAGCGCGCCGGCGGTCCCGCGGCCACGGCTCAGGGATGGAGCCGCTGCACGGTCCATTTCGTCGCGTCCGTCTTCAGCCGCGTCCAGCGGAAGCGGTCATGGAGCCGGAAGTCGCCCTCGGACCAGAACTCGATCTCGAGCGGGCGGATGCGGAAGCCGCCCCAGTGCTCCGGCCGCGGCGGGTTGCGCGGGTACTTCGCGGCGAGCTTCGCCACCTCCGCGAGCAGCGCCCGGCGGCTCGCCAGCGGGCGCGACTGGCGGGAGGCCCAGGCGCCGATGCGGGCCTGGTAGGGACGGGTGGCGTAGTACTCGTCGGCCTGGCGGGGTGCCACGGGCTCGACCGGGCCGCGGATGCGGACCTGGCGGTTCAGGCTCTTCCAGTGCATCACCAGCGCGGCGCGCGGGTTCGCCTTCAGCTCCTGGCCCTTGGCGCTCTCGAGGTTGGTGTAGAAGACGAAGCCGCCGCGGGTCTGGCTCTCCTCGATCTCCTTGACGAGGACCATGCGGACGTTCGGCATGCCCTGGGCGTCGACGGTGGAGAGCGCCGCGGCGGTGGGGTCGCGCGGCTCGTGCGCGGTGGCCTCCTCGAGCCAGGCGCGGGCGAGGGCATGGGGCTCCTCGGCGGCGAAGATGCCCGGCAGCTTGCCGCCGGTCGTGGTGTCGACCATGGGTCCGACTCCCGCCTGTCACCGACGCGCCTCAGATAGCGCGCCTCGCCGGCTCGTGAAAGGCCCTCGGGGCCATATCGCTTGAAGCGGGGCGCGATTTCTCCTAACACGCCCCAAGCATCGAACGTGGTCGGGGAGATCCGCATGGCGGCTGGGCTGATGGCAGGAAAGCGTGGCCTGATCATGGGGGTCGCCAACGAGAAGTCCATCGCCTGGGGCATCGCGCAGGCCTGCGCCGCCCAGGACGCCGAGCTCGCCTTCACCTACCAGGGCGACGCGCTGAAGAAGCGGGTGGGGCCGCTGGCGGGCTCGCTCGGCTCGGAGCTCGTGCTGCCCTGCGACGTGACGGACGCCGCCTCGATGGACGCCGTCTTCGAGGCGCTGGGCGAGACGTGGGGCCGGCTCGACTTCCTCGTCCACGCCATCGCCTATGCCGACAAGTCCGGGCTCAAGGGCCGCTACGTGGACACGACGCCCGGCAACTTCGAGCGCTCGCTGAACGTCTCCTGCTACTCCTTCACCGCGCTCGCCCAGCGGGCCGAGAAGCTCATGACGGAGGGCGGCGCGCTCCTGACGCTGACCTATTACGGCGCCGAGCGGGTCATGCCGCACTACAACGTCATGGGCGTCGCCAAGGCGGCGCTCGAAGCCTCGGTGCGCTACATGGCGATGGACCTCGGGCCGAAGGGGATCCGGGTCAACGCGCTGTCGGCCGGGCCGATCCGGACGCTTGCGGCCTCCGGGATCGGCGACTTCCGCTATATCCTGAAATGGAACGAGCTGAACTCGCCGCTCCGCCGCAATGTCACCCAGGAGGACGTCGGCCGGGCCGGGCTCTACCTCCTTTCGGACCTCTCCTCCGGCGTGACGGGCGAGTGCCATCATGTCGACTGCGGCTACCACGTCGTCGGCATGAAGGCGGAGGACGCGCCCGACATCGCGCTCGAGAAGGACTGAGACGCCGGCGCGGCGGGGTGTCCACGCGTGGACACCTGCCTAACCCATTGAATCCACGAAGAATGCACTGTGGGCGCGCGTCATGGTTAACGCCTGTACGCGCACGCGGGGCCCTGCCCTAGTCGAGCCAGATCGGGTTCGACCAGGCGCGCCGGCCGGCGGCGTCGTGGACTGCCGCGCGCACCCAGCCGCCGGCGCGGAACGCGGCGAGGGGCAACTCGGCGCCGGTCAGGCCGTCGCCGTGGACCACCGCCGAGGCGGCGTTGGCGCCCAACGCCATGACGTGCACGGCGGGCGAG
>JBEPXW010000284.1:0-3676 GCA_041641715.1 Pseudomonadota bacterium | reverse complement strand
GGCAGGCCTCGCCCTCCGCGACCGCGGCCAGAAGCCGCTCCGCCGCCTCGCCCCTGCGCACGTCGCGCGGCAGGAGGCGCAGCTTGCCGAGCTCCTCCGCCGACTTCGGCCGCGCCGTCGCAACCTCGAGCAGCGCGTCGTCCTTGATGACGCGCGAGCGCGGCACGTCGCGCCGCTGCGCCTCGCGCTCGCGCCAGCGGGCGAGTGAGCGCACGACGGCCAGGAACTTCGGGCTGTGGCTGCGCGCCTTGATGCGCCGCCACGCCTCGTCGGGGTCGTTGGCGTAGGTGGCGGGGTCGGTCAGAATCGCCATCTCCTCGTCGACCCAGCGCTCGCGCCCGGTCTCGCGTAGCCGCTCCTCGAGCGAGCGGTAGATCTGGCGCAGGTGCGTGACGTCGGCCAGCGCGTATTCGAGCTGCTTCCGGCTGAGCGGCCGGCGCGACCAGTCAGTGAAGCGCGAGCTCTTGTCGAGGTCGGCCTTGGCGATGCGCCGCACCAGCGTCTCGTAGCCCACCTGCTCGCCGAAGCCGCAGACCATCGCCGCCACCTGCGTGTCGAACAGCGGCGCCGGCACCTTGCCCGCGAGGTTGTGGAAGATCTCGATGTCCTGCCGGGCGGCGTGGAACACCTTGAGGACGTTCGGGTCGGCCATGAGGTCGAACAGCGGCGCGAGGTTGAGGCCCTGGGACAGCGGGTCGATGATGACGGCGTCCGACTCCGCCTCCTCCTCGCCGGCGGGCGGGCGTGCCATCTGCACGAGGCAGAGCTGCGGCCAGTAGGTCCGTTCGCGCATGAACTCGGTGTCCACGGTGACGAAGGGGGCCGTGGCGTATTCCTCGGCGATGCGGGCGAGGTCGTCGGTCGTGGTGATGAGCTGCATGGGGCGGGTATCTAGCGGCTTTCACGGCGGCTGTCGCGGATTTGTTATGGAACTGCACCGGAATCAATCGCAAAATCTCGATTCATCTTCCATACGGGTCACGACCGGCCCGGCGACGGAGCCGGATGCGGTCCGCGTTGAGCCGTGTGAACCTTTTCCGGGTGTTCCGCGTTAATCCGGGTGCACGTTTTTTTCGATCGGAGGGAGTCAGACATGTGGAAGAAGCCAATCGTCGCCGCCATCTGCGCCAGTATGGTGCTGGCGGGCTGCGAGACGGTCCAGCAGAACCCCCGCACCGCCAGCGGCGCGGCCATCGGCGCGCTCGGCGGCGCCGCGGCCGGCACGCTCTTCAAGGGCGATGACCGACGCAACGCGCTGATCGGCGCGGGCATCGGCATGCTCGCCGGCGCCGCGGTCGGCCAGTACCTCGACCGGCAGCAGCGCGAGCTCGAGCAGAATCTCGCCGGGTCCGGCGCGCAGGTGACCCGCCAGGGCGACCAGCTGCTCGTCAACTTCCCGGCGAGCATCACCTTCGCGACCGACTCCTCGCAGATCCGGCCGGAGTTCTACCCGACCCTGAACGACCTCGCGAGCACGCTGCAGCGCTACCCGCAGAGCTACATCGACGTGGTCGGCCACACCGACAGCACCGGCTCGGAGCAGTACAACCAGCGGCTTTCCGAGCAGCGGGCACAGTCCGTGGCCAACTTCCTGCGGAGCCGCGGCGTCGCCCCGGCGCGCATCGCCGCCTTCGGCCAGGGCGAGACCCAGCCGATCGCCACCAACGCGACCGCGGAGGGCCGGCAGGCCAATCGCCGCGTCGAGGTGCGCATCATCCCGGCGACGCAGCAGTAGGGCTGAGGGCCCGGACCGGGCTTTCCCAACGGGGCGCGGCGGCCCGCCGCCGCGCCCCGTTCCATTGTCGGCCGAGCCGGCGCGCCGCGCTTGAAGGCCCCGCGTGAAGGGTTCATATGCCTGCGATGCAACGCGCCGCGCCACCCGCCGCCACCCTGCCGCGCACCCGGCTCTGGGCCGAGTTCACAACGCTTTTCGTCGTCGCGCCGGTGGCTATGGCGGTCTTTCTCGGTCTCTACCCCCTGTTCGGCGCGCTGTTCGCCGTCACGCTCGTCTCGGTGGTCCTTTTGGCGCGCACCCCGGGCTTCGCCTGGGCGGAGCTGATCCGCGGCCCGGTCCTCGGCGAGTGGCCGCTGATCCTCGGCTTCGCCGTGGTGGCGGCGGCGGTGATCCTCGGCCTCGTTCTGGCGCTGGTGCCCGGGCAGCTCCTCGGCCTGCCGCGTCACCGGACCGAGCTCTGGCTGATGATCATGGCCTTCTACCCGATCGTCTCCGCCCTGCCGCAGGAGGTCATCTTCCGGGTGCTTTTCTTCCGCCGGTACGGCGATTTGTTCCCCGGCGACCGCGCCGCGCTCGCCGCCAACACGGCGGCCTTCGCCTTTGCCCACCTGTTCTATCAGAACGCCGTCGCCATCGGGCTCACGCTCGTCGGCGGGCTGATCTTCGGCTGGGTGTACCAGCGCTACGGCTCGTTCCTGCTGGTGCTGGTGCTGCACGCGCTGGCGGGGCAGATCATCTTCACCCTCGGCCTCGGCATCTACTTCTACCACGGCGCCATCGGCAACGTGCCGTGAGCCCGCCCGCCACTTGACATCCCGTCCCCGGTCCAGTCTATCCGGGCACCCGGCAAGCCGGCGCGGCCCCGCGCGCCCGACCCGTCCCGAGGGGAGACCCATGCACGCCTTCCGCACCCACACCTGCGGCGCCCTGAACAAGGCCCATGTCGGCGAGTCCGTCCGCCTCTCCGGCTGGGTGCACCGGGTGCGCGACCACGGCGGCATCCTGTTCGTCGACCTGCGCGACCACTACGGCGTGACCCAGGTCCTCGCCGATCCCGACAGCCCCGTCTTCGCCGAGGTCGAGCGCTTCCGCGCCGAGTGGGTCGTCCGCATCGACGGCGAGGTCCGCGCCCGCGAGCCCGAGCTGGTCAACCCGCGGCTGGCCACCGGCGAGATCGAGGTCTACATCCGCGAGGTCGAGGTCCTCAGCCAGGCCGCGGAGCTGCCGCTCCCGGTGTTCGGCGAGCCCGAGTACCCGGAGGACATCCGCCTCGCCTACCGTTTCCTCGATCTCCGCCGCGACGGGCTGCACCAGCGCATCATGCTGCGCGCGCAGGTGATCGCCGCGATCCGCCGGCGCATGATGGAGCAGGGCTTCACCGAGTTCCAGACGCCGATCCTGACGGCCTCCTCGCCGGAGGGCGCGCGCGACTTCCTGGTCCCGTCGCGCCTGCACCCCGGCAAGTTCTACGCGCTGCCGCAGGCGCCGCAGCAGTTCAAGCAGCTCGCCATGGTCTCGGGCTTCGACCGCTATTTCCAGATCGCGCCGTGCTTCCGCGACGAGGACCCGCGCGCCGACCGCTCCCCGGGCGAGTTCTACCAGCTCGACATGGAGATGAGCTTCGCCACCCAGGAGGACGTCTTCGACGCCATCGAGCCGGTCCTCGCCGAGACATTCGCCGAGTTCGCCGGCTTCGGCCGCGAGACCCCCCGGAAGATCACCTCCGGCGGCACCGAGATCGACGTGACGCAGCCCCAGGCCGAGCGCCACGCCTTCCTCCGCATCCCCTACAACGAGGCGATGCGGAAATACGGTACCGACAAGCCGGACCTGAGGAACCCGATCGAGATGCAGGTGGTGTCGGACCACTTCCGCGGTTCGGGCTTCCAGGTCTTCGCCCGCATCCTCGAGCGCGAGGGGAGCGAGATCCACGCCATCCCG
>JBEPXW010000283.1:0-3655 GCA_041641715.1 Pseudomonadota bacterium | reverse complement strand
ACCCGCTGCGTCGCTCGTGCGGCGGAGGCGCTCGGCGGTCTCGACGGGCTGGTCAACAACGCCGGGGTGGCCTGGTCGGGGCGGTCGCTCGAGATGCCCGAGGAGGACTGGCAGCGCGTCATCGACACCAATCTCTCGGGCGTTTTCCGGGTCGCGCAGGCGGCGGCGCGGGTGATGGCCGAGGGCGGCGGCGGCGCGATTGTCAACATCGCCTCGATCCTCGGGCTCGGCACCGGGCTCGGCCTCACGGCCTACGCGACCTCGAAGGCGGCGGTGGCGCATCTGACGCGCAACCTGGCGCTGGAGTGGGCGCGGCAGAACATCCGCGTCAACGCCCTGGCGCCGGGCTATTTCCCGACCGATATGAACCGCGCCTTCCTCGAGAGCGATGAGGGCGAGAAGCTGAGAAAGCGCATCCCCATGGGCCGGTTCGGCCGCTACGACGATCTTGAGGGCCCTCTGGCGCTTCTGCTCGGCGACTCGGGCGCCTATATTACCGGGGTGGTCCTGCCGGTGGATGGCGGCCATCTGGTGCGGACGCTGTAAGCGCCGGCCCGCGCCCGGGCGGTCTCGCCGGGCTTGCCGAATAGGTCATACTGACTTACCTTTAAGGGCATTGGCCGGACTGCTCGGGAGAGAGTGAGCATGGATCTGCGCGACGTCCGTCTCTCGGACCGCTACGACCTTTCCAAGACGCCGGTGCTGCTGTCGGGCACGCAGGCGCTGGTGCGCGCCACCATGATGCAGCGGGCGCGCGACCAGGCCGGGGGGCTCAACACCGCGGGCTACGTGACGGGCTACCGCGGCTCGCCGCTCGGCAGCGTCGACAGCTCCTTCGAGGCGGCGGGCAAGTATCTCGCCGAGTACGAGGTCAGGTTCCACGCGGGGCTCAACGAGGACCTCGCCGCGACCGCACTCTGGGGCAGCCAGCAGGCCGAGCTGCGCGGCGAGGGGAAGTATGACGGCGTCTTCGGCCTCTGGTACGGCAAGGGGCCGGGGGTAGACCGCTCGGGCGACGTGTTCCGGCACGCCAACCTCGCCGGGTCGTCGAGGAACGGCGGCGTGCTCGTCGCCATGGGTGACGATCACACCTGCGAGAGCTCGACCACCTGCCACCAGTCCGAGATGGCGATGATGGACGCCATGATCCCGATCCTCTCGCCGGCGGGCGTGCAGGAGCTGGTGGATCACATGCTGATCGGCTGGCAGCTCAGCCGCTACTCGGGCCTCTGGGTCGGCATCAAGTCGATGAAGGACACGGTCGAGGCGACCGGCGTGATCGACGGCGATCCGCACCGGCTCGAGATCGCCATGCCGGAGGACCACGAGTTGCCGCCCGAGGGGCTCAACATCCGCCTGGGCGACACGCCGCAGGAGCAGGAGGCGCGGCTCCACGACCACAAGCGCTTCGCGGCGCAGGCCTTCGCGCGGGCCAACCGGCTCGACCGGCGCGGCATCGGCGCGCCGGGGGCGCGGATCGGCATCGTCTCGGCGGGCAAGAGCTGGCTCGACACGGTGCATGCGCTCGAGATGCTCGGCATCGACGACGCCACGGCCCAGGCCATGGGCATCACCACCTACAAGGTCGGCATGGTCTGGCCGATCGAGATGGAAGGCCTGCGCGAGTGGGCGCGGGGGCTCGATCTCATCATCGTCGTCGAGGAGAAGCGGCCGATCATCGAGACGCAGATCAAGGAGGTCCTCTTCTCCGAGCCGAACCACGCCCGCGTGGTCGGCTGGAAGGACGAGGCGGGCGAGGTCCTCTTCTCGGTCAAGCTCGGCCTCGACCCGGCGGTAATCGCGCGGGGCCTGGGCCGCGTGTTCGAGGCCGAGGGCGCGGGCCATGCCACCCTCGCCGAGCGCCTTGCGCGGCTCGACGAGCTCGGCCAGGCGGGCAACGTCCCCGAGCTCGCCGAGCGGAAACCGTGGTTCTGCGCCGGCTGCCCGCACAACACCTCGACTCTCGTGCCGGACGGCTCGCGCGCCTATGCCGGCATCGGCTGCCACTACATGGCGCAGTGGATGGACCGCGAGACCGAGGGCTACACCCACATGGGCGGCGAGGGCGCCAACTGGATCGGCGAGGCGCCGTTCTCGAACCGCGGCCACGTGTTCCAGAACGTCGGCGACGGCACCTACAACCACTCGGGGCTGATGGCGATCCGCGCCGCGGTGGCCGCGAACGTCAACATCACCTTCAAGATCCTCTACAACGACGCCGTTGCCATGACCGGCGGACAGGCGCACGAGGGCGGGCTGACCCCCGACCGGATCGCGCGCGAGGTGGCGGCGGCGGGCGTTCGCCGCGTCGTCGCGGTCGTGGACGAGAAGGAGGAGACGCCCGAGTTCCCCGCCGGCGTCACTGTATTCGAGCGCGACCGTCTTGCCTCGGTCCAGCGCGAGCTCGCCGCGACCGAGGGCGTGACCGCGCTCATCTACGTCCAGACCTGCGCCGCCGAGAAGCGCCGGCGCAGGAAGCGCGGCAAATTCCCGGACCCGGACCGGCGCGTCTTCATCAATCCCTTGGTCTGCGAGGGCTGCGGCGACTGCGGCGTGCAGTCGAACTGCGTCGCGATCCTGCCGCTCGAGACGCCGTTCGGCCGGAAGCGCGAGATCGACCAGTCCGCCTGCAACAAGGATTTCTCCTGCCTCAAGGGCTTCTGCCCGAGCTTCGTCACCGTCGAGGGCGCGACGCCGAAGGCGAAGGCCACGCATGACTTCACGCTGCCCGACCTGCCGGACCCGGAGATCCCGGCGCTCGAGCGACCGTGGAACGTCTACATCACCGGCGTCGGCGGCACGGGCGTGGTGACCGTGGGCGCCCTCCTCTCCATGGCGGCGCATCTCGAGGGCAAGGGCGCGAGCGAGATGCAGATGGCCGGGCTCGCCCAGAAGGGCGGCGCGGTGACCATCCACTGCCGCGTGGCGCCGAAACCCGAGGACATCAAGGCGATCCGCATCGGCGTCGGCGAGGCGGACGCGGTGATCGGCGGCGACCTCGTGGTAACCGCCGCGCCGAAGTCCATCGCCGCGATGGAGCGGGGCCGGGCGCGCGTGGTCTGCAACAGCCACGAGATCCCGACCGGCGAGTTCACGCACAACACCGAGTTCCAGATCCCCACGCAGGGCCTGCGCCTCGCCATAGAGCGCCGCGTCGGGGAGGACGCGCTCAGCATGGTGGACGCCACCGAGCTTGCGGAGAAGATGCTGGGCGACGCCATCTTCTCCAACGTGCTGCTCATGGGCGCGGCCTGGCAGGCGGGGATGCTGCCGCTCTCGGCCGAGGCCATCAGGAAGGCCATCGAGCTGAACGGCGCGGGCGTCGAGGGCAATCTGCGCGCCTTCGAGATCGGCCGCTGGGCGATCGCCCGGCCCGAGGAGGCGAGGGCGGCGCTGGCGAGCGAGAGCGCCCCAGTCGAGGAGACGCTCGAGCAGAAAATCGAGCGGCGCGCCGAGTTCCTGATCGGCTACCAGGGCCGGCGCCTCTCGCGGCGCTACCGGACCTTGGTGCGCTATGCCCGCGACGCCGAGGCCAAGGCCGGGATCACCGGCTTCGCCGAGGGGATCGCCGAGGGCTATTTCAAGCTGCTGGCCTACAAGGACGAGTACGAGGTGGCGCGGCTCCATGCAGAGACGCTGGACGCGGCGCTCGCCG
>JBEPXW010000282.1:0-3695 GCA_041641715.1 Pseudomonadota bacterium | reverse complement strand
GCGCTACCGAATCGTCTCGGGCACCTCGGCCGCCGCGGCCCATGTCAGCGGCGCGGCCGCGCTGGTGCTCCAGCGCTACCCCGGCCTGCCCCCAGAGAAGGTCCGCGCCGTCCTCGCGGGAACGGCGGTCGACCTCGGCCGGCCCGGCCCCGATCCCGAGTTCGGCGCGGGCCGGATCGACCCCGTCGCGGCCCTCTCCGGGGCGCCCGGACGGCTGGCACAGCCCTCCGAGTGACGCCGGCGGCCCCCCTACACCGCGTTGTCACGAAACGGAGAGCACGGTCGCAGGCCCGCGCCGCGCCGCCTATCTCTCGCCAAAGGAACGGGAGAGAGGCCATGCGGGAGATGCTGTGCGCCGCCCTGGCGGCCATGTTGGCGCTGGGACATGCGGCGGCGGGGGCGGCGGAGCTGGAGAAGGCGACCTTCGCCGGCGGCTGCTTCTGGTGTGTCGAGGCCGACTTCGACAAGGTGCCGGGCGTCGTCGAGACGGTCTCGGGATACACCGGCGGCACCGTCGAGGATCCGGGCTACAAGCAGGTCTCCGCCGGGGGCACCGGCCACCGCGAGGCGGTCCGGATCACCTACGACCCGGAGAAGGTCGGCTACGACGAGCTCCTGTCGATCTTCTGGCGCACCGTCGACCCGACGGATCCCGGGGGCCAGTTCTGCGACCGCGGCGAGTCCTACACGACCGCGGTCTTCGTCCACGACGCGGGGCAGCGAGAGGCTGCGAAGGCGTCGAGGCAAGCCGCCGAGGCGGCGCTCGGCGAGGAGATCGTGACGCCCGTCGAGGAGGCCGGCCCCTTCTACCGGGCCGAGGCGTATCACCAGGATTACTACCGCAAGAACCCGCTCAGCTACCGCTACTACCGCTGGTCCTGCGGGCGAGACCAGCGCGTCGAAGACCTGTGGGGCGCGAGCGCCTACGAGGGCATACCCGGCCACGGCTGACCGCGCGCCCCGCCCGCAGGCACACGCCAAGGTTGTGACCGCAGTGTGAGAATTGTCACAGAATCCCGGGACCGGATCGAATCATATGCTCCAACGGGATCGAAACGACGAACAGGCCACGACGTGATCGGCCGAACCGGCAAGGGAACACAGAGATGAGCTACCTTCTTTATCCCCTCGCGATCGTCCTGGTGACCTTCGGCGGCACGCTGGCCTTCGTCTGAGGCCCGCACCCCGCCCGTTCCCGCCGCCACGGCCCTCATCCGCGCCCGGCCGCGATGCGCCGGTTAGCGCGGATGCGCCGGGCCGGCCCCGGATCCAGATCCTGCGGCTCGCGCTTCGTCAGTCCTTCCGCCTCTTTCCCCCGCTTTCCTCGGCCGTTTCCTCCGGGCCGGGGAATGGCCCGAGATAGCTCGTCCGCGACTCCGCCTGGAACAGGTGGTTATAGAGCTGGGCCACCCACTGCTTGCCCTCGATCGTCTGCTCGAGATAGCGCAGCGCCGGCTCGATATAGGGCTGCACCTGGTTCCAGAAGAACTCCGGGTACTTCTCCACGAGATCCATCGGCGACTCGTAGCCGAGCTTCTGGGCCATGCCGGTCTCGACGAACTCGTAATAGAGCCCGCTGATCTTGCGGTGGTAGAAGGGATCGCCCATCTGGCCGATCAGGTCGGCGGCCCTGACCAGCGCCGGCTCGCTGTCGGTCACCGCGAAGCGCGGGTCCTTGGGCACCGGGAACTGCGTGAACTCGATCGCGCGGGCGAGCCGCTCCTCGTCGATGTGGTCGGACGCCGCGAAGCGCTCGCGCGCGTAGATCATGCCGCGGGCCACGTGGTAGGGCGCGAGGTACCCGTCCGACGCGCCGCGCGGCGGCGTGACCGTCTCGCCGTCGGCGTTGACCACGACGGCGTCGCTCCGGTCGCCCTTGCAGGTGCCGCGGACATAGCCGATGTCGTGGATCAGCAGCGCAACCGTGTAATGGATCCAGTCCTCCGGCTGCAGCGCGTCCGAGATCAGCCGGCCGCGCATGATCTGCTGGCCGACGAGCGTCACCATCATCGTGTGCTCGGCATTGTGGTAGAGCGCATCCGAGTTGCCGATCCGCTCCAGCACCAGCCGCGCGGCGCCGCCGATGAAGGCGGCGTACTCCTTCCGACGCTCGGAGAAATGCTGCAGGTAGAGGTCCGACAGATAGTCTCCGAAGGCCGACGCGACGACGGAGGTCGGGTTGAACATCGACGCCCTCCCTTATTGATGGCGGCCCACCATAGCCTCATGGCCGCGCCACTTCATATGATTTTCCGACGCTCGAAAGCCGCGCGCCTGGCGTAGCGCCCCGCCGCGACAAATCGGCGTGACCGCTTGACCAGAGCGCGCCGTGCGCCGATGTTCAGGCCGATTTGGATCACGCCGCACGCGACCGAGGTTCGGGCGCGGATTCCCGAACGCGGATTCCCGGGCGCGGATTCCCGGGCGCGGATTCAGAGCAGGAAAGACCAGGCCCCATGACCCGACACGCCCCCGCCGCCCTCAGGCTCCACCCGGAGGACAACGTCGCCATCGCCGTCGAGCGCCTCGCCGAGGGCGTGGAGATCGAGGGCGTGACCGTTCGCATGCGCGTCCCGCGCGGGCACAAGGTCGCCGTCGCGCCCATCGCTGAGGGCGAGCCGGTGCGCAAGTACGGCCAGGTGATCGGCTTCGCCAGCAAAGCCATAGCGCCCGGCGAGCACGTCCACGTCGACAACCTCGCCTACCGCGAGTTCGACCGCGACCCGCGCATCGCCGAGGAGGCCCGGCCGGAGGCCCTCGTCCCCGAGGCCGAGCGGCGCAGCTTCCAGGGCTTCCGCCGCTCGAACGGCTGCGTCGGCACGCGCAACTATGTCGGCGTGCTGACCAGCGTGAACTGCTCGGCCTCGGTCGCCAAGTTCATCGCCGAGGAGATCGAGCGGTCCGGAATCCTCGCCGACTACCCGAACGTCGACGGCGTGGTGCCATTCGTCCACGGCACGGGCTGCGGCATGGCCGCGAGCGGCGAGGCCTTCGAGCAGTTCGAGCGCCTCCAGTGGGGCTACGCCACCCATCCGAACCTCGGCGCCTCGCTGATGGTCGGGCTCGGCTGCGAGGTGTTCCAGATCCCGCGCATGAAGCAGCGCCACGGGATCGAGGAGAGCGACGGCTTCCGCTCGCTCACCATCCAGGAGCAGGGCGGCACGCGCCGCGCCGTCGAGGCCGGCGTCGCCGCCGTGCGCGAGATGCTGCCCTTCGCCGACGCCGCCCGGCGAGAGTCCTGCCCGGCCTCCGGTCTCAGCCTCGCGCTCCAGTGCGGCGGCTCGGACGGCTATTCGGGGATCACCGCCAACCCGGCGCTCGGCATCGCCGCCGACCTGCTCGTGGCCGAGGGCGGCACCGCGATCCTCGCCGAGACGCCCGAGATCTACGGCGCCGAGCACCTGCTGACGCGCCGCGCCGAGAGCCGCGAGGTGGGCGAGAAGCTCCTCGCGATCATCGACTGGTGGCGCGACTACACCGCCAAGAACGGCATGGTGATGGACGCCAACCCCACGCCCGGCAACAAGGCCGGGGGGCTGACGACGATCCTCGAGAAATCGCTCGGGGCGGCGGCGAAGGGCGGCTCGACGACGCTGCGCGGCGTCTACCGCTATGCCGAGCCGGTGGACCGGCGCGGCTTCGTCTTCATGGACAGCCCCGGCTACGACCCGGCCTCGGTCACGGGCCAGGTGGCG
>JBEPXW010000281.1:0-3719 GCA_041641715.1 Pseudomonadota bacterium | reverse complement strand
CTTCTACCACCCCGGCAAGAACCCGGCCTTCATGGTGTTCTCGCTGCCGTTCATCCCGCTCGGGAACTTCCAGGTCTCGGCGCATGTCCGGAACAAGCTCTTCGAGCACCCGGCGCTGCAGGCGGACATGGAGCAGTGGAACGCCATTCCCTACGCCTCCACGCTGCTGCCGCAGTACGAGTTCCTCGGCATCGGCGAGCCGCCGGAGACGCTGGATGATTGGGAGGGCCTGCGCGTGCGCGCCGGCGGCGGCATCGGCGAGGCAATGGAGGTGCTCGGGGCGACGCGCCAGACCGTGCCGGCCTCGGAGGTCTACACGCTGATGCAGCGCGGCGCGGTCGAGGCGGTTTCGTTCCCCTACACCTACGCCCACGCCGCGTACAAGATTCCGGAGCTCGCCGACTGGTTCACCTCGAACATGTCGCCCGGCACCTCCGAGTGCCCGATGGTCATCAACAAGACGGCCTTCAACGAGCTGCCGGAGCAGTACCAGGACCTGATCATGGGCCTGAAGGACGAAGTCACGCAGACCATGATCGACCAGTACAAGGCGGCGGACGAGAAGAATCTGCCGATGTTCGAGGAGCAGATGACCAAGATCGTTTACTCCGACGAGACGCTGCAGAAGTTCCGCGAGGTCGCCGGCGAGCCGGTCTGGAACAACTGGGTCGAGGAGAACAAGGACAAGTTCGACGCCCAGAACGTGCTCGACACCATGTGGGCGCTGATCGACGAGGCTCAGGAGGAGTACGTCGAGCCAGAGATGACCCGCGAGGAGATCATCGCGGAGATGAAGGCGATGCAGAAGCGGCTCGGCGAGCTCATCGGGATGCTTGAGTGACGCCTCGCTCCGAAGGCGCGTGACGCCGAGGCACCGGGTCGGGCAGGTCCGGCCCGGTGCGCCAGCCGGGAGGGGACGGTCCCATGGCGAGACCTGACGACGCGCTCGGGCGCGTGGTCGACCGCGGCGACCGCCTGCTGCGCCCGGTCGAGGACGGGCTGAACCTGATCGCGGCCGTCGCGGTCCTCTTCCTCATGATGCTGGGCGTGGTGCAGGTGGTGATGCGCCTGCGCTGGCTCTTCAACGCCCCGATCTTCGGCTACATCGACATGATCGAGCTGGCGATGCCGATCCTCGCCGTGCTCGGCATCTCCTATGCCGCGCGACACGGCGTGCATATACGCATGGACATCCTGATCCAGCAGCTGCGCGGGCGGGCGCTCTGGGTCGTCGAGACGTTTGCGTCGCTGATCACGTTGATCCTGATCGTCCTGCTGACCCGCTTCTCGTGGGTATTCTTCAAGAACGCCTACACCTCGGGCGACAGCACGACGGACGCGCTGCTCCTGACCTGGCCCTCGAAGCTGCTGGTGCCGATCGCCTTCGCGATCTTCTCGCTTCGCCTCCTGATCCAGTTCCTCGGCAGCCTGCGCCTCGCCATCGACCCGAGCCGGGAGCCGATCGGGGTCGTGGTGCCGCAGGACGTGGCCGGGCACGCCCGCGAGGAGATCCGCGAGGTCTTCGGCGAGGAGGACCGGCGATGATCTTCGGCATCGGCTACGAAGACCCGGTCTATGTCGGGATCATCTGCATCCTCATGCTGTTCGGGCTGGCGATCCTGGGCGTGCGGGTGGCCTTCGCCGCCGCCATCGCCGGCTTCGTCGGGCTGGTGGAGCTGATCGGCTTCTGGCCCGGCGCAACCACCGCGGGGACCATCCCTTACGCCAAGACGTCGCTCTACGCCCTCTCGGTGCTGCCGCCCTTCATCCTGATCGGCTTCCTGGCCTTCCACGCAGGCATGACCACGAACCTCTACGACGCGGCGCGGAAATGGCTCGGCTGGCTGCCGGGCGGGCTGGCGGTGGCGACCGTGTTCGCCCAGGCGGGCTTCGCCGCGGTCTCCGGCGCCTCGACGGCGACGGCGGCCGTCTTCAGCCGCATCGCCATCCCGGAGATGCTGCAGTACAAGTACAGCCGGCGGCTGGCCGCCGGGGTGGTCGCGGCGGGCGGCACCATCGCCTCGCTGATCCCGCCCTCGGCGATCCTGGTGATCTACGCGCTGATCGTCGAGGAGTCGGTCGGCAAGCTGCTGCTGGCGGGCTTCCTGCCCGGCATCTTCACTGCTGTGATCTACGGCGCGATCATCGTCGGATGGTCGTCGCTCAGGCCCGGCATCGGCCCCGCGGTGACCGGCTTCACCTGGGGCGAGCGCATCCGCGCGGTGCCCGGCGTGATTCCGATCCTCGTCGTCGCGCTCATCATCATCACGGCGATCTACGGCGGCTGGGCCACCGTGACCGAGGCCGGCGCCCTCGGCGCCTTCGTGGTGCTGGTGCTGGCCTTCTTCCACGGCATGCGGTTCAAGGAACTCAAGGACGCGCTGATGGAGACGGCGCGGCTGACGGTGATGATCTTCACCCTGATCTGGGGCATCTTCATCTTCGTCACCTTCCTGAACTACTCGACCGTGCCGCAGGCCTTCGCCAGCTGGATCGTCGAGCTGCCGGTCCATCCCTACCTGATCCTCCTGGCCATCCTGCTCGGCTACACCATCCTAGGCATGTTCATGGACGCCATCGGCATGCTGCTGGTGACGCTGCCGATCTTCTACCCGGCGGTGATGGCGCTGAACGGCGGCTCGACGGCGACGGCCGAGACCTCGCCCTTCGGGCTGACGCCCGACCAGGCCTCGGTGTGGTTCGGCATCATCGTCGTCAAGATGGCCGAGGTCTGCCTGATCACGCCGCCCATCGGGCTGAACTGCTTCGTCGTCAACGGCGTGCAACCGCAGATCAAGCTGCCGGACGTGTTCCGCGGCATCGTCCTCTTCTTCATCGCCGACGTCATCACCATCGCCGGGCTGATCCTGTTTCCTGAGATCGTCACCTGGCTGCCGGACGTGCTCGGGGTCCGGTAGGGAGGCATGACCGAGGGCGAGCGGCGCGAGTTCACGGCGGCGGCGGTGGCGGTCGTCGCGCTCTGCTTCCTCCTGAACGCGCTGGCCCGGGGCCTCGGCGAGACCTTCGCCGTGTTCTATGGCGAATTCCTCGACGAGTTCGCCTGGACGCGCGGGCAGACCTCCTCGATCTACTCGGTCTTCATGATCGGCATCGGGGTGGGCGGCCCGCTGATTGGCCTGGCCTTCGACCGGCTCGGCGGCCGGGTGGTCTATGTCGGCGGACTCGTCGCCTACGGCGCGGGGTTCCTGATCGCGAGCCGGATGGAGGCGCTCTGGCAGGCCTATCTCGGCCTCGGCGTCCTCGTCGGCCTCGGTGCGGCGGCGACCGGCATGACCCCGGCGACGGGCGTGCTGGCGCGCTGGTTCGACCGCCGGCTCGGACTGGCGACGGGGGTCGCCTATGCGGGGCTGGCGGCTGGGGCGATGGTGCTGGCGCCGCTGGCGCGCATCCTGATCGACGCCGGCGGCTGGCGCTGGGCCTACCAGGCCTTCGGCGTCGCGATGCTCGCGCTGGCCGCGGTGATCCTGATCCTGCCCTGGAAGCGCATCGGGCAGGGCGCGGTGGTGAAGCTCTCTCCCCGCGCCACCCCGTTCGACCTGCGCTGGAAATACCTCCGCCGCGCCGCTTTCTGGGGCATGTTCCTCGTCTTCTTCTCGGCCTCGGCCTCCACCTACATGATCCAGGTGCAGGCGGTGGTCTATCTCGAGGAGGCGGGCTACGCCCCCCTCGCCGCCTCCTTCATCTTCGGCCTCAACAGC
>JBEPXW010000280.1:0-3722 GCA_041641715.1 Pseudomonadota bacterium | reverse complement strand
GCCCCCACCAGCGCCCCACGGATCGAGCCGATGCCGCCGATGACGATGGTGACGAAGGCGAGGATCAGCACCGGCTCGCCCATGCCGACCTGCACCGAGTGGATCGCCCCCACCATCGCGCCGGCGAGCCCGGCGAGCCCGGCGCCGAGCGCGAACACCACCGTGTAGAGCCGTGCGATGTCGACCCCCAGCGCGTCGATCATCTCGCGGTCCGAGGCCCCGGCGCGGATGCGCATGCCGAGCCGCGTCCTCTGGATCAGCCAGTAGAGCCCGAGAGCCACCGCCAGCCCGACGCCGATGATGGCGAGGCGGTACACGGGATAGGCCGCGCCGCCCGGCAGCGCGACGTGACCCCCCAGCGCATCCGGAATGTCGAGCCACATGGGCCGGGCGCCGAAGATGATCCGCGCCCCCTCGGCAAAGACGAGAATGAGGGCGAAGGTCGCCAGCACCTGGTCGAGATGGTCGCGCGCGTAGAGCCGCCGGATCACCGCCACCTCGACCACCGCGCCGACCAGCGCCGCCGCCGGCACCGCCGCGAGGAGCCCGATCCAGAACGAGCCCGTCGTCCCCGCCACCCAGGCGCAGACGAAGGCCCCGGTCATGTAGAGCGCGCCGTGGGCGAGGTTGATGAGCCCCATGACGCCGAACACCAGCGTCAGCCCGGCCGCCATCAGGAACAGCATGACGCCGAGCTGGAGCCCGTTGAGTAACTGCTCGATCAGCAGGGCGAGGGTCATGCGTCACCGGCCTCGTCGAAGCGCGAGAGCCCCGGCCTCGCGGCCGGGGCCTCTCGGCCCGCACTCCATAGCGGATCGGCCCCCCGGCGCAAGGCCGGGGCGGCTCGCCTTACATCTCGCACTCGGCGGCGTAGGCGTCCTGGTGGTCCTCCTCGGCGACGCCGACCAGCTGGTTGGTGGGCTTGCCCTCGGGGCCGGGGACCACCTCGCGCACAAGAATGTCCTGGATCGGGTGATGGTTCGGCCCGAAGCGGAAGTCGCCGCGCACGCTGTCGAACTCGGCCGCCTCGAGCGCCGCGCGGAAGGCGTCAGTGTCCGAGACGTCAGCCTTTTCCAGCGCCGAGAGGATCAGGTTGGCGGCGTCGTAGCCCTGGCTGGCGTAGAGCGTCGGCGTGCGGCCGTGCTTCTCGCGGAACGCCTCCACGAATGCCTCATTCGCCGCGTTCTCGCGGTCATACGCCCATTGCGAGGTGTTCCTCACGCCGATCGCCGCCTCGCCGACGGCGCCGAGGATAACCTCGTCGAAGGAGAAAGCGGGACCGAAGACGGGCAACCCGACGCCCGCGCCCGCATACTGCTTCATGAAGGCGATCCCCATGCCGCCCGGCAGGAAGAAGAACACCGAGTCCGCGTCCGCCGCACGCAGCTGGGCGATCTCGGCGGCGTAGTCGGTCTGGCCGAGCTTGGTGTAGAGCTCGCCCGCCACCGCGCCGCCATAGCCGCGCTTGAAGCCCGTGAGCGCGTCCGTCCCGGCGGGGTAGTTCGGCGCCAGGATGAACGGCTTCTCGAGGCCCTCGCGCGCCATGTAGGCGCCCATGGCGGCGTGCAGGTCGTCGTTCTGCCAGGCGACGTTGAAGTAGTTCTCGTGGCACTGCTCGCCGGCGAGCCGGCTCGGGCCCGCGTTCGGCGAGATGTAGAAGATGCCCTGCCGCGTCACCGGCGGCACCACGGCCAGCGCCAGGTTCGACCAGATGATCCCGGTCATGATGTCGACCTCGTCGCGCTGCACCATCTCGTCCGAGATCTGCTTGGCGAGATCGGGCTTGCGCGCGTCGTCCTGGACGATGACCTCGATGTCGTCGCGCCCCGCACGCTCAAGTGCCAGCATGAAGCCGTCGCGCACGTCGATGCCGAGATGCGAGCCGCCGCCCGAGAGCGTCGTGATCATGCCGACCTTCACGTCAGCGTGAGCGGCCCCGGCGACCGCCAGCCCCGCGGCCAGCGCGGCGCTCCTCAAGAGCGTTCTCATGCCTCACCCTCCCCTGTTCCACCCGGATTGGCCCGGGCGGGTTGCACTATGTCGTCATCCCGGCCGATATTGCTAGCCTTCCCGGGCCGGGCGAGGCAACATCTTCGCAACACCCGGGGCGGGGGATGAGGCCGGGGACGGGCCATGGACTGGGACGACGCCTACGACAACCGCGGCCACACGCCGGGCTGGGAGAGCTACCCGCCGCGCTGGGCGGAGGCGGCCGCCGCCTTTCGCGAGCGGATGAGCAAGGCCGGCCGGGCGCGGCTCGACATCCCTTACGGCACGAACTCGCGCGAGCGGCTCGATCTCTTCCTGCCCGAGGGCACGGCGCAGGGGCTCGCCGTCTTCGTCCACGGCGGGTACTGGCGCAGCTTTTCGCGCTCGGACTGGTCGCATCTCGCCGAGGGTCCGCTCGGGCGCGGCTGGGCGGTGGCCGTGCCGGGCTACACGCTTTGTCCGGCGATCCGCATCTCCGGCATCACGCGGCAGGTGGGCGCGGCGATCGCGACAGCGGCGCGGCAGATGGGCGGCCCGATCCGGCTCGCCGGGCACTCGGCGGGCGGGCACCTGGTCGCGCGCATGGTCTGCAAGGACGCGCCGCTCGCAGACTCTGTGGCGGGCCGTCTGGCGAGCGTGCTGACGATCAGCGGCGTGCACGACCTCCGCCCGCTCCTGCGCACTGCCATCAACGAGGATCTCCGCCTCGACCGCGCCGAGGCCCAGGCCGAGAGCCCCGCGCTCCTCTGCCCGCGCGAGGACGTCCCCGTCACCTGCTGGGTCGGCGCGGAGGAGCGGCCCGAGTTCCGCCGCCAGTCGGCGCTGCTCGCCAACATCTGGACCGGCTGCGGCGTCGTGACCCGCCTCCACGAGGACGCGGGCCACAACCACTTCACCGTGATCGAGGCGCTGGCCGAGCCGGACAGCCCCATTGTCGACGCCCTCCTCGGCCGCAGCCGCGGCGCCGCCTGAGGGCCCTTCCCAAACGCGCCCCGCTCCCGCATCCTCGCGCGGACCGCGCCGTGATGAGGGGATCCGATGGAGTACATCCTGACGCTGCTCGCCAGCCCCGAGGCTTGGGTGGCCCTCGTCACTCTGATCGTGATGGAGGTGGTGCTCGGCATCGACAACCTGATCTTCATCGCCATCCTGACCAACCGGCTGCCCGAGCGGAACCGCGTCTTCGCGCGGCGCCTCGGCATCGGGCTGGCGCTGGTGCTGCGGCTGGCGCTTCTCGGCACCATCGCCTGGATCATTCGGCTGACCGCGCCCGTCTTCGAGCTCTTCGGCCACGGCTTCTCCTGGAAGGGCATGGTGCTGATCGCCGGCGGCCTCTTCCTCGTCTGGAAGGCGACGCGCGAGATCCACCACAACGTCGACCCGGACCCCGAGGGCGACATGTTCTCAGGCGCCGCGCAGATGGGCGTCGCCGCCGCGATCGGGCAGATCCTGCTCCTCGACCTCGTCTTCTCCGTCGATTCGATCATCACGGCCGTCGGCATGACGCCACACGTGCCGATCATGGTGGTCGCCGTGGTCACCGCCGTCACGGTGATGCTTGTCGCCGCCACGCCGCTCTCCCGGTTCATCGAGGCGAACCCGACCGTGGTGATGCTCGCGCTCGGCTTTCTGCTGATGATCGGCATGACGCTGATCGCCGAGGGCTTCGGCGTGCACGTGCCGAAGGGCTACGTCTACGCCGCGATGGCCTTTTCGGCGCTGGTCGAGGGGCT
>JBEPXW010000279.1:0-3738 GCA_041641715.1 Pseudomonadota bacterium | reverse complement strand
ACCGACGATCATGCGGGACGTGCCCGACGACGCCACGATCAGGTCTGAGGAGCCGTTCGGCCCGCTCGCGCCGATGCAGCCCTTCAAGACCCTGGACGAGGTGGTGGAGAAGTCCAACCGGCTGACCTTCGGCCTCGCCTCGTACGTCTACACCACGGACGGGGCGAAGGCGCGGGCGATGAGCGAGCAGCTCGAGACCGGGCTCGTCGGCATCAACCACCCGGCGGTCTCGATGCCCGAGACCCCCTTCGGCGGCGTCAACGAGTCGGGCTACGGCTCGGAGGGCGGCATCGAGGGGCTCGACGCGTTCCTGCGCACCAAGTTCGTCACCGAGGCCGGAGCCTGAACCGGCAACGACGGACCAAGAAAGGCCCCTGTGCACAGCGCACAGGGGCTTAACATATTGATTTAACTGAACTATCCAAAAGGGAGCTTCCACACGCCCGGGCCGGCCGGGCGCGACACGCTTATTGCTCCGGCGCGCCGGTCGCGAAGGTGCATTCGCCGGTGTTGCCGCAGACGGCGGCCGCGCCGGTGTAGAGCAGAACGTTCGTGTCGTCCGGCGTGACGGCGATGTCGAACTTCGTTCCGCGCACGCCCATGGTCGCCGAGGGCGTCTGGATGAGATACGCGTCCTTCGGCGAGTCCCCGGTTATGAACCGGAACGCCCCGGTGAGCGCGCGGATGGCGAACTGGTTCTCGGCGGCGCCGGAGCGGAAGACGAACTGGTCGAGAACGAGCTCCGAGTTCGGCCCGACGACCATCCGCGTCCCGTCCTCGAACAGGAGCTGCGCGGTGCCCACGTCGTTGGTGACGACCTTGTCGCCCAGATAGACGGGTGCGCCCGCCTCGAGGGTGCGCTCGCCAACCTCGCCCTGTGCCGACGCCTGGTCGATTACCGCCAGCGCCTCGCCGATGTTCTCGGCCGCCTTCGCCGGGGGGGCGGCGAGGCAAAGGGCCGCAACAGGGACCGCAGCCGAAAGGACGGAAAGGATTCGCATGCCAATCACCTTTGCAATGGCTTCCCAAATGCCAAGATCAGCCTGTCCGCGGCAGCCGCCCGCGGGGGCTGCGTCGACTTTACCCTAAGCGATACCATATGCTCCGCTGCGCCGCGGTCGCTACAAAATCACGCACATTTACCTCATAATACCGGCAATTTTCCCGCGACGCCAGTCGCTTCTCTTCTCCGACCCGACGTGGGCCTGCCGGCTGTCTCGGCATCGCCATGCCGACCGATCTGAGGCCACGCGCCGGCTTTCTCCGGGACCCGGCCGATCGTGGCGCGGGCAGGCAGCAGCGCGGCACGGGGACGGGCGGCGCAATCAACCCGTCGGGACGAGGTCCGCCTCGCGCGCGGCAATCACGGCAAACTCGTCGCGGCGCTCGGGCAGACGATCGAGGTAGCGCTCGAGCCCCGGCTCCAGCTCCCCCGCGAGCCGCCGGCACGCCGCCATCGCCTGCTCCACCGCCTGCGTCTCTCCGTCCCGAAGCGCCTCGACGAGTTCCTGATAACGTTCCGCGAACTCCTTGAACTCCGGAGAGGATTTCATCTTTTCGTCGCCGACGAGAATCGCCAGCCGCACCGGCTCGGTCTTGCCTTTCAGCGGCACGCCGCCCGCGTCGAGGAAGGCGAGGGCCGGCGCCTGCTCGGCCGTCGAATGGCACACCACGAGATCGTAGGCGAGCTCCTTGCAGGCGGACTCCGCCCGCGCCGCGACGTTCACGGCATCGCCGATGGCGGAGTAGTTGAACCGCTCGGCCGAGCCGACATTGCCGACACAGGCGGGGCCCGTGTTGATGCCGACGCCAATCTGGATCGGGACGTCGCGGGCCACGTCCTCCGGCAGTCCGAAGGCGTTGCTCGCGCCCATCTCGCGGATTGCCTCACGCATCTTGAGCGCCGCGGCGCAGGCGTGGGCCGCGTGGTCGGATTGTCGCAGGGGCGCGTTCCAGAACGCCATGATGGCGTCGCCGATGAACTTGTCGATCACCCCCGATTCGCGCGTGATCTCGGCGCCGAGCCGACCGAGCAGCACGTTCAGGAACGCGACCAGCTCCTCCGGGTCGAGCCGCTCGCTGAGCGGCGTGAAACCGCGCACGTCCGTGAAGAGCACCGTCAGCTCGCAGTTCTCGCCGCCGAGCCGGACCTCGCTGTGGTTGCGCTCGATGTCCTTCAGGACCGTCGGGTGGACGTAGTGGCTGAAGGCATTGCGGATCTGGCGCTTCTCCTTGTCCGCGACGATGTAGCGGAAGGCGGTGGCGAGAAACCAGACGCCCGTGGCGCCGGCGATCGGGAAGCTGAAGTCGAGCAGCACCCCCTGATAGCGGAACGCGTACCAGGCGCCGAACGCTATCAGCCCCGCCACCGCGCCGCCGACGACGACGGAGATCCGCGCCCCCGCATACATCGTCGACAGGCTCACGATCAGGCAGGCGAGCGCCAGCGCCAGGAACTCGGCGCTGCGGGTCCAGTCGTGGCGCAGCAGGAACTGGCCGTTGATGATCTGCTCGATCGCCTGGGCGTGCATCTCGACGCCGGGGACGCTCTCGCCAAGCGCCGTCTTGTGGATGTCGAAGAGGCCCGTGGCCGAGGTTCCGACGAGCACGATCCGGCTCTGGAGCTCGGGGACGAGGGCGCTGAGGCGCTCGTTATCGAAGAGATCGACGGCGCTGACGTAGCGGTCGGGGCGCGAGGGCGTGTAGTGCAGGAAGAGCTCGCCGGAGGAGTGCGTCGGCACCTCGAAGGCGCCGACCCGGAGCGACTGCACGCCGCCGTCAGCGTCGGCGTGGACCACGTAGGTCTGGGCGCCCTGCCCCGCGCGCAGCGCTTCGGTGACAAGGCTCGGGTAGAGCTTGTCGCCGTCGCTCCAGAGCAGCGGCGTCTCGCGCACGGTGCCGACGGAGAACTCGTCGCTGACGTTGACGGCGCCGAGCCCGGCGGCCGCCTCGGCCAGCACCGGCAGCACCCGGGCGCCGCCGGGCATCCGGGTGACGAAGCCGGCCGGGTCCTCACCCGTGTAAGCGAAGCCGGCCTTGACCGTCGGGCGATCCTCGACCTGCGGCGACATGCCGAAGCCGAGCACGACGTTGCCGCGGCGGATCACGTCGGCGAACAGCTCGTCGTTGTCAGGCAGGTCGGAGGCGGCGCTCTCCCCGGACAGCCCGAGCGACTGGCGGACCGCGGGGTCCTGCAGGAGCCGGCTCGGCGACATGCGGTCCGGCTCGACGAACAGGAAGTCGAACACCACGACGGCCGCCCCGGCGGCGTGCAGCCGCTCGACCATCTCGGCGAGCCGGTCGCGCGGCCAGGGCCACTGGCCCAGTTCCGCGAGGGAGCGCTCGTCGATGTCAACGATCTTGACCGGCGCCTCGACGAAGGTGCGCGGAGAGAGACGCTGCAGGAAGTCGAAGGCGGTGGCGCGGGCGTTACGGACGAAGATGGGGTCGGCGACGCGCAGCCCGATCAGGAGGCCGACGATGACAAGGACGCTGAGGAGAAAGCCGCCGTGATAGGCGATCGAGCGGGTCCGTCCCGAGCCGCGCGCGGCCCCCTGTCCCTGATCGTCCGGCTGCTGCGCCATTCCCGAGGCTTTCCCTCCCGCGCCGCCGCCCGCCTGGCGCCGGTGATTTCAGCGGCGCGCCGCATGCGGGCGTTGTTCGGCTACTCCGCGCCGGATGCCGGGACGGTGCTCGTCGTGGCTGTCGTCCCCCCACCACCACCGGCCGCGGTCGCGG
>JBEPXW010000278.1:0-3739 GCA_041641715.1 Pseudomonadota bacterium | reverse complement strand
CGCCAACTTCTCGCGCGGCATGTTGGCCTGGGTGCGCGCCCGCGGCGGGGACGAGGGCGCGCGCGACGAACTGCTCTGGGCCAGCCGCCGGGCCGAGAAGGACAATGACTGCTGGCTCAGGATCCGCGTCCTCTCGGCGCTCGCGGGGATCGAGGCCGACCCGGCCAACGCCGCCGCCCGCCTCGCCGAGGCCGCCGCCGTCGCCGAGGACTGTGGCTACCGCCCGATCCAGGCGCGGCTGCTGGCCGCCCTCGCCCGACACCTGGCTGCCACGGACGCCTCCCGCGCCCGGGCGGCGCTGGAGCAGGCGGCGGCGATCGTCGAGGCGATCGGCCTTGCCGGCGAGGCGGAGGCCGCCGCCGAGGCCGCCCGCACCACGGGCCAGACGGCAAGCGCCTGAGCCGGACGGCTTCGCCGCGCCTCGCGACCCGTCCGAAGCGGTTTGCGCCCCGGCCTGACCCGGAGAGTTCCGGAAAGCGCGCTGCTCCCGCGCGACCGAACCGCCGGCTCGAGCCGGGCAATAACACGACATTCCCCGATTGCCCTGCGCCCGGCCAACGCCCCTAGCCGTTCACGATCACCCGGCGCAGCCCGGCCAGGCGGCGCATCACGGTTTCCGTGTCCTCGGCGGTGAACTCCTTCTCCTCGAGCGCCGCGCGGAAATGGCCCAGCATCTCGTCGAAGTCGTCCGCGGTGATCGAGACATGGACATGCAGGTCGCGCAGCTGCGCGTCCGTGTAGCTCGCCGGCCCGCCCATGACGGACGAAATGTACTTGGCCTGATGCTCCATGATGCGGCGCATGTCGCAGCCGCGGAAGAACGGCCCGAGCCGGTCCGAGGCCAGCACGCGGTCATAGAGCGCCATCACCACCTCCGAGACGCGCTCGATGCCACCATAACGATGAAACATGCTCTGCCGCACGGCGCGAGGACCTTCGCCTGATTCGCCATTGAGCCGGCAGATTGGCCGAAAAGCGGGGCGCGGCAAAGCGCTGAAGGAGCTTGAAAGAAATCCGCCGGAGCGCGGTGTCGGGGGCGGACGCGCGCGCTCCGGCCTCGCCGGGGGTCAGCGGTACCTCCGGCGCTGCTCGCGGCGGCCGTAGCGAGCCGCGAGGTCGATCTCCAGACGGTCGATGCCGATGTCCTTCAACAACGAGTCCGGCAGCTCCGCCATATGACTCCGTGCACGGGCGATCTCCATTTCGCGGCGGACGGCCCGAACGGCGTAGCCGATCGCGGCCGCGAAGCTGGCGAAGGCCCCTCCGGCGCCGGCATGCCGGGCGACAGCGGTTATGGTTCTGCTCATTTCGATCTCCATCGGTTGCAGGGGCCGCACTGTGCGGCATGGCCGGCTGTATGGGGGCACACCGTGGACGCGACCGCCGTAATGACCGTGGAAATCCTGCGCCCGAGCCGTGGAATTCGCCCCTGAGCGGGCCACGCCCTCCGTCCCGAACGCCCGGGCGGAGACGCGAGCCAACCGTCCGCCGCGCATCGCGGGCCGTCCCCGCAGCCACCAGGGCGCGGTGCTTCGCGGATTTGCCTTGACCCCCCGGGGAACGCCCCCTAGCTTCCGCCGCGCCGGCGCCACCTCGCCCGCGCGAGGCGCCGGCGCTCCACGGACAGGCCTGGTTCCGCCAGCCGGAACACGCCATCATTCCTGTCCGGGCGGGCCGAGTCGGCACACGCCGCCTGGAGCCGGTAGCTCAGTTGGTAGAGCATTCGACTTTTAATCGAATGGCCGTGGGTTCGAGTCCCACCCGGCTCACCAAATTTTTACCGCACGTCCAGCTCTTTACGCGCCTCTCCTCGCGCGCCTGACGCGAAAATTCCTGCGCCCGGAAACCCGCTATGGTTGCGGGAAACGACTAAAAATGCCTGTAATGAAATGTGGCGAGAATGTAGCGTATTCGCGTCAAAAGTGTGCCCCGGGCGATGGCCTCGCGTATCTGGGCCGGAGGGTGCTGGTAGCGTAAGGGGGAATAGAAACATGAGCAGCGGGTCCATTCACGATGAATCGCAGGAGATCACCAGTGCAACCGCGAGACGAGAGGACCGGTACCAGGCCATCGTCGCCTACCTCTCGGCGGAGGAGAAATCGGCACTTCGCGAACTGGATTACGACCCGATCCGGCGCCGGCTTCCGTCAGCGCAGGCGCTTCGGCTCCTGTCGCTCGGACTGGCAGAGCTCTCCTGTGGCCGCCTCGCGCTGACCGGCGCGGGGAAGGGCGCGCTCGCGGCGCTCCGGACACGCCCGCCGGTCGACGGGGGCGCCGACGGCAACGCCGGCTGAGCGGACCGATCAACGACGATCCGGGCCAAGCCGCCCGGCTCGCAAAAGAAAGGAGTTGAGGCAGATGTCGCAGTTCGTCAGGGAAGAGAGCGGCTCGACGCGCATCGACTGGCTTATGCTGAGCGCCGGGGTTCTCGCGCTCGTCGCGACGATCGTCACGGACGTCTATGCCGGGGCCATGATCGTCGTCAGCTAACGCGCAGGCCGCCCGGGCCGAGCCGGATCAAGCCCGGGCTCGACAGCGGGCAGTGCCATGCATCACCGCTCGACGCGGGACTGCATTGCCGCGTCGGCCCCGGGAATGATGCGGGAATGGGTGGACCGGTCGGCAGGAAAGCTTCCGACCGCCGCACGAGAAAGGTTCCGACGCATCGAAAGATTCCGCGCGCCCGCGTGTTGTCAAAACAGTGGTGTGTGTTTTGGTCGCTTGCGGTTCTTGAAAACCAGGAGCGGGAATCCCCGCCGGGAGGCGGGGATTTTCTTTTGGGCGCGCTCCAGTTCGGCTGCGGATTCCAGGTGATCCGAAGCAAAACCGTCATGCAACCCATGGTGAGCGATTTCGGGGTGGAGCACCTCGCGATGCTGGGTCTGCGTGGCCGGTTTCTCAGTGTTCGGAGGGCTCATTGCATTGATTTAGCGGCTTTATCCGCGATGACACGAATGTCGTCACCATCGACTGGGTTGGGCTGACCGCCCGCCTCCTGCTCCTGGGCATCGTCGTTTAGGCCATTTTCAACATCGGCGTGGGGCCGCTCGTGACCAACATCGACACCGCCCGCAAGGACGTCGCAGTCGATATCAACACGGGCGGCCCATTGACCTGCGAGGATCTCGGCAACTGTACCTGATGCTCCGACGCAGCCGCCGCCCGGCGCGCCGGAGGCCATGGCATTCGCCGCTGGCAGGCCCTATGCTCGCTGCTGGAAGGGGGAGCGGCAAGGCGGCATGAAGGACATCCGTGCATGGCTGGAATCGATCGGGTGCGGCAAGTATGCCGACGCCTTCGAGGCGAGCGACATCACCACTGACCTTCTCGGCGACCTCGGCGACGACGACCTCAAGGAGCTCGGCCTCACCATCGGCGACCGCAAGCGCTTCCAGCGCGCCGTCGCCCGGCTCGACGCGCCCGAGACGCCCGGCGCCGGGCCTGTCGAGCGCCACGTCGCCGGCCTCCACGCCGAGCGCCGCCGCCTGACCGTGATGTTCGTCGACCTCGTCGGCTCCACCGACCTCTCCAGCCGGCTCGACCCCGAGGAGTGGAGCGAGGTGCTCCGCGCCTACCAGAACACCGTCGCCGGCCTCGTCACCCGCTTCGAGGGCCACGTCGCGCAGTATCTCGGCGACGGCGTGCTGTGCTATTTCGGCTGGCCGAAGGCGATGGAGGACGCCGCCGAGCGCGCCGTCGAGGCCGGGCTCGAGATCATCGACAGCGTCAACAAGCTGAA
>JBEPXW010000277.1:0-3742 GCA_041641715.1 Pseudomonadota bacterium | reverse complement strand
GTCGGTGGCCACGTAGACCCGCTGCATCCGGTCCGGGTTCTCGACCGAGCCGGAGCGGCCGGCGCCGCGCTTGATGGCGTCGACATGCTCCATGCCCTCGATGACCTGGCCCCAGACGGTGTACTGGCCGTTCAGGTGCGGGGCCGGCGCGAACATGATGAAGAACTGGCTGTTGGCCGAATCGGGGTTCTGCGCCCGGGCCATGCCGACCGAGCCGCGCTCGAAGGGCACGGAGGAGAACTCGGCCTTGAGGTCGGGCATGTCCGAGCTGCCCGTGCCGGCGCGCCGGGGATCGTAGGCGTCGTCCATGTCGCCGTGCTCCACGTCGCCGGTCTGGGCCATGAAGCCGTCGATCACGCGATGGAAGGCGACGCCATCATACTCGCCCGCCCGCGCCAGTGTCTTGACGCGCTCGACATGGTTTGGGGCGACGTCCTCGAGCATGTTGATGACGACCCGGCCCTCGGCGAGTTCGATGATCAGGGTGTTCTCGGGGTCCTTGATGTCCACGGCCTCGGCCTCCGGGGTTGCGAAAACGAGTAGCGCGGCGACGAGCGCCGCGAGCGATCTGAACATGCCTTGCTCCGCTGGTGTGTTGCCTCGACGCAGGCATGGCCCCGCGCCGGGGCCGCGTCAAGGCCCGGCGCTCACGGGTTCGCGAAGCGCCGCTTCAGCGCCGTGGCGACCTCGGGCGAGACGAACCGGGTGACGTCGCCGCCCATCCGCGCGATCTCCTTGACCAGCTTCGACGCGATCGGCTGGTACTGGGCGCCGGCCATCAGGAAGACCATCTCGATGTTCTCGCTCAGCGTGCGGTTCATGCCGACCATCTGGAACTCGTACTCGAAGTCGGCCACCGCGCGCAGGCCGCGGATGATAACGCTGGCGCCGACCTCCTCGGCGAACTGGACGAGGAGGTTGTCGAAGGCGCGCACCTCGATCTCGACCCCGGTGTCGGTGGCGATCTTCGCGACCTCGCTCTCGACCAGCGCGATGCGCTCCTCGACCGGGAACAGCGGCCCCTTGTCGCGGTTGATCGCGACGCCGATCACCAGCCGGTCGACCAGCGACGCGGCGCGGCGGATGATGTCGGTGTGCCCGAGCGTGATCGGGTCGAACGTTCCGGGATAGAGACCTGTCCGCACCTCGCCCTCCACCTGGCCCTCCGGGCGCCCATCGAAGCGCGCTCAGGCAACATGGCCGCGCCGCGCCGGTCAAGCGGAAAGCACGCGCCTCGCGCCGTCCTAGCCGCCGAGCAGATTGGCCATCTGCTCGTTCTCCTCCTCGATCTCGCTGATTCGCGCCTTGACGACGTCGCCGATGGAGACGAGCCCGACCATCTTGCCGTTCTCCACGACCGGCATGTGCCGGAATCGCCCGGAGGTCATCCGCTCGAGCACCGAGTTGGCGTTCTCGCCGGGCTCGCAGGTCTCGACCGCCCCGGTCATCAGCTCGCTCACCTTCATGTCGAGGCAGCCGCCGGCCCGCCGGGCCAGCGCGCGGACAACGTCGCGCTCGCTGACGATGCCGGCAATGTCGGTGCCGCTTTCGCTGACCACGATGGCACCGATGCGCCGCTCGGCGAGCTGGGCCGCGGCGTCGGCGACACTGGCATCCGGCGCGATGGTCTCGATGGTTTGCGAGCCCTTCTGCTTGAGGATGTGCTTCACGAGCATGGCAGTCTCCCGGGTTCCGCGAAGCCCAAGCGTGCGGCCAGCGGGGAGTCGAGTCAACGGACTCCGCCCGGCCGGGAATTTTCGACGGTCCCGCCGGTCCGCCCCGTAGAACGCCTCAGGCAGGTTGGCTGACGGCGGGGTTGCCGGCCTGCACGCCAAACCGAAGGAGTGACCGAGATGAAACCGATGCACCTCCTGGCAGCCCTGCTGTTCGCCGCGGGCGGGCTGGCGCTTTCCGTCCCGGCCGAGGCCGCGCCCAAGAGCGGCCCGGGCGTCTCGGCCCAGCCCGGCGGCCTGTTCCTGGTCGACCACCGCGATGGCGACCGCGAGTGGCGCCGCCGCCGCGACCGGGACGACGACGACTGGCGCCGCGGCCGCCGCGGGGATGATGACGACTGGCGGCGCCATCGCGACCGGGACGACCGTGGCTGGCGCCGCCACGGCTGGCGCGGTGACCACGACCGCGACCGCCGGCACCGGCACGGCCGGTGGAGCCACGACCGCGGCAAGCACAAGGGCTGGTGGCGCGGGCGCGGCCACGACAGGCACTGGCGCCCCGGGCGCGGCCACGGCCACGACGGGCACTGGGACCGGAAGGACCGGAAGGAGTGGGCCAAGGAGCGCCGCAAGTGGGCCAAGGAACGCCGCAAGTGGATCAGGGAGCGCCGCAGGGAGTGGGCGAAGGAACGCCGCAAGTGGATCAGGGAGCGCCGCCGCTGGCGGGCGCGGCAGCATCCGCGCCATCGCGAGTGGATCGGCCGGCCCTTCCGCTATGACGGCTACTCGATGCTGCGGGACTATGACGATTACTACCTGCCGCGACCCCAGGGCGGCAGCTTCTACGCCCGGAACGGCAGCAATGTCTTCCTGGTGGACGAGGCGACCCGGATCATCCTCGACGCCTTCCTGCTGTCAGACGCCTTCCGGCGCTGAGCGCGGGTGGGAGGATGGCGGCCGCTACTCGGCCGCCATCCGTCCGGCCTTCACCAGCATCGGCCTGAGATAGCGGCCGGTGTGGCTCTCCTCCACCTCCGCCACGTCCTCGGGTGTCCCCTCGGCGACGATGTGCCCGCCCCCGTCGCCGCCCTCGGGGCCGAGGTCGATGATCCAGTCCGCCGTCTTGATGATGTCGAGGTTGTGCTCGATGACGACCACCGTGTTGCCGTTCTCGACCAGCGCGTGCAGCACCTCCAGCAGCGTCTTGACGTCCTCGAAATGCAGACCGGTGGTCGGCTCGTCGAGGATGTAGAGCGTGCGCCCGGTCGCCCGCTTGCTCAGCTCGCGCGAGAGCTTGACCCGCTGCGCCTCGCCGCCCGAGAGCGTCGTCGCCTGCTGGCCGATCTTGATGTAGCCGAGGCCGACGCGCTCGAGCGTCTCCAGCTTCTCGCGGATCGAGGGGATGGCGTCGAAGAACTTCACGCCGTCCTCCACAGTCATGTCGAGCACGTCGGCGATCGACTTGCCGCGGTACTTGATCTCCAGCGTCTCGCGGTTGTAGCGGGCGCCCTTGCAGGTGTCGCAGGTGACGTAGACGTCCGGCAGGAAGTGCATCTCGATCTTGATGACGCCGTCGCCCTGGCAGGCCTCGCAGCGCCCGCCCTTGACGTTGAACGAGAAGCGGCCCGGCTTGTAGCCGCGGGCCCGTGACTCGGGCAGCCCCGTGAACCAGTCGCGGATCGGCGTGAAGGCGCCGGTGTAGGTCGCCGGGTTCGAGCGCGGCGTGCGCCCGATCGGCGACTGGTCGATGTCGATCACCTTGTCGAGGTTGTGGAGGCCGCGCAGGGTCCGGCAGGGCATCGGCTGCAGCCGCGCCGCGTTGAGCCGGTTGGCGGCGGCCTTGTAGAGCGTCTCGACCGTCAGCGTCGACTTGCCGCCACCCGAGACGCCGGTGACGCAGATGAAGGTGCCAAGCGGGATCTCGGCGGTGATGTCCTTGAGGTTGTTGCCGGTCGCTCCCTCCACCGTCAGCGTCCGGCCGTTGCCGCGGCGGCGCACGGCCGGGATCGGCACCTCGCGCCGCCCCGCGAGGTAGTCCCCGGTCAGCGAGCCCGGCGCCGCGGCGATAT
>JBEPXW010000276.1:0-3743 GCA_041641715.1 Pseudomonadota bacterium | reverse complement strand
CGGCCCTCGGCCGCGAGCTGACCGTGCCGGAGGTGTCGCAGACCGTGATCCTGACCCGCACGGCGATGAAGTCCTCGGCCATGCCGCCGGGCGAGGACCTCGAGACGATCGCGCGGACCAGGGCGACGCTCGCCATCCACCTCTCGGTCCGCAATCTCGCGGAGGTGCAGCGCCGGCTGATCCCGCATTACGGCGCGGACTGCCCGGCCGTGGTCGCCTACCGCGTCGGCTGGCCGGACGAGGCGTTCCTGCACGGCACCCTCTCGGACATCCGCGAGAAGGCCCGTGCGGCGAAGATCACCCGGACGGCGCTGGTGCTGGTCGGCCGGGCGCTCGCCGACGGCGACTTCCGCGACAGCGCCCTATACGACGCCGGCCACGTCCACATCCTCCGCCCGAAGCGCCGGGCCTGACCCTCAGGCTGGCGCTTCGGAGCCGCGCGCGACCGGTGTGCACATTGCACACGCGCATAACCTTCGGATTCAAAAGTGCTTTTGGTACGAGGGCCTTCCGTGCGCGCCGGCCCCGCTGCCGCGACGGCCGGCGGCCGGTATTGCGCGACATCGATTAACCATAAAATCCGTCCAAAGACACTATTCAATGATTTCAATATGTTGAGGTTGTGTCCACGCGTGGACACCTGGGCCGCGCCCCGCAAGCGGGCCGCTCAGGCGGCGTCGATCACATGCGCGAAGGAGCCCATCACGCGCCCCTGCCGCAGCCCGTACTCGCCGAGGTCCGCCCCCTCCGCGTCATGGGCGAGGAAGAGCGGCTGTCCCTCCTCGCGCACAGTCGTCGCGTAATGGAACTCGTGGCCGCGGAGCGCCCCGTGCCAGGGCAGCCCGCCGAGCGGCGAGAGCTGCCGGTAGCCGAGATGCCGGTGCCGATGGGCGAAGCTCGTCTCCACCCGCAGCATCCCCAGCATCGCGTGCCGGGCACCCTCGGCGTCCTCGAGCCCGTCGCCCAGCACCATGTAGCCGCCGCACTCGCCATAGATCAGCGCACCCCGCGCCGCCGCTCGCGCCATGCCATCGCGGAAGCGCCCCGCCGCCGCGAGGCGACCGGCGTGCAGCTCCGGATACCCGCCGGGCAGGAAAACGGCGTCCGCGTCCTCTGCAGGCCCCTCGTCCGCGAGCGGCGAGAAAAACGACACCTCCGCCCCGAGCGCCCGCCAGTCGTCGAGCAGGTGCGGATAGGCGAAACCGAAGGCGAGATCGCGCGCGACCGCGACCCGCTGGCCGGGCGGCTCCATGTGCGCCGGCGGATCCACGGGGCCGTGCAACGGCACGGCATCGGCGAAGATCGCGTCGATGTCGCAGCCCGCCTCGACCCACGCGGCCGCGCGATCGATGAAACCCGCGAGATCGTCGCGCTCGCCCGCCTGCACAAGCCCGAGGTGGCGCGAGGGCAGACTCAGGTCGTCGCGCCGCGGCAGGGCGCCCAGGACCGGCAGCACCGTCTCGACCGCGCCGCGCACCACCGCCTCGTGCCGCGGACTGCCGAGGCGGTTCAGGATCACGCCGGCCACGTGCACGTCCTCGCGGAAGCCTGCGACGCCGGCGGCCACCGCCGCGGCCCCCTGGCCCATCCGCGAGACGTCCATCACCAGCACCACGGGCAGGCCCGTCGCCGCGGCCACGTCCGCCGTCGAGCCCGTGCCGAGCGGGTCCTCGGGCTCGGGAGCCCCGTCGAAGAGTCCCATCGCCCCCTCGACCACGAGGTGCGAACCCGCCTGCCGCAAGGCCCGAGCGCGAAGCTGTTCGGGCGACATGGCCCAAGGGTCCAGCGTCATGCACGGCCGCCCCGTGGCGGCCTCGTGGAAGGCGGGATCGATGTAGTCGGGCCCGCTCTTGGCCGAGACCGGGTCGAGCCCACGCCGCCGCATCGCCGCCAGGAGCCCGAGCGTCAGGGAGGTCTTGCCGGTGCCCGAGGCTGGGGCGGATATGACCAGCCCGCGCATCGCCTCACCCGGCCTCGCGATCCCCCTCGCCGGCGAGGGGGTCGAGATCGCGCGGCGGCCGGCCGGCCATCTGGCCGATCCAGTCGAGCGCCCGGCGCATCAGCGCCACCCGCCCGATGCAGACGATCGCCGGCGGTTCAAGCCCGCTCGCGGCAAAGTCGTCGGCCGCCCGCGCCAGCGTCGTCTCGAGCACCCGCTGGCTGGCGAGCGTGGCGTCGACGATGATCGCCACCGGCTCGTCGTCGGGCCGTCCCGCCTCCATCAGGCTGGCGCAGATCCCTGGCAGCGTCTTGATCGCCATGTAGCCGACCAGCACCGGCGAGGACCGCGCCAGCGCCGCCCAGTCGAGCCCGCCGGGCGCCTCGCCGCTCTGGTCGTGGCCGGTAAAGAAGGTGACCGCCTGGTTGACGTCGCGGTGGGTCGCCGGGATGCCGGCATAGGCGAGCCCCGCGACGCCAGCGGTGACGCCGGGGACGATGCGGATCGGCACGTCGGCCTGCACCAGCGCCTGAGCCTCCTCGCCGCCCCGGCCGAAGATGAAGGGGTCGCCCCCCTTGAGGCGGAGGACCCGCCGCCCGGCACGGGCGAGCTCCACGAGCCGCAAGGAGATGTCGCGCTGCTTGGGGCTCGGCTTGCCGCCGCGCTTTCCCGCGAACTCGAGCTCGGTGCCCGGCCGCGCCCAGTCGAGGATGCGCCGGTCGACCAGCGCGTCGTAGACAACGGCATCCGCCTGGCGGACGGCGTTCACCGCATGGAGCGTCATGAGCCCCGGGTCGCCCGGGCCGGCGCCGACGAGCCAGACCCAGCCGGGCAGGAGCTCGGGCCAGCCGCCGTCGAGGTACGGGAGTTGGACACTCGAGATCATGGACCCCGTATAACCTTCATCGGCCAAGAGTCGAAGATCGGATGCGCCATTTTCGCCCGAGCGTCGCGGAGAACCATTCCCCGGGATCGGCGGGCCATTCCCCGCTTTCAGCCCGGGAGGCGCCCTCCTATAGTCCGCGCATGGACGAGACGCCCTCAGGGAAGCCGCCTGCCGAGCTTCGGACCGGCTGGACGACCGGCGCCTGCGCGACGGCCGCCGCGAAGGCGGCCGTCCGAGCGCTCCTGGGGGAGGGCTTCCCGGCGGAGGTCGCCATAACCCTGCCGCGCGGCGAGACGCCGAGCTTCGCGCTCGCCGACACCGCCGCCGGCGCCGGCTGGGCCGAGGCGGCGGTCGTCAAGGACGCCGGCGACGACCCGGACGTGACGCATCTCGCCACGATCCGAAGCCGCATCACCCACGGGGCGCCAAGCGCCGGCATCCGCTTCCGCGCCGGGCCGGGGGTGGGCATTGTGACGAAGCCGGGCCTGCCGATCCCGCCGGGCGAGCCCGCCATCAACCCGGTCCCGCGGGAGATGATCAAGGGCGTGCTGATGGAGGCCGCCGAGGCCCACGGGATCCCGGCGGACTTCGAGGTGACCGTCTCGGTCGACGATGGCGCGGCGCTCGCGGAGCGCACCTGGAACCCGCGGCTCGGCATCAAGGGCGGACTCTCGATCCTCGGCACGACGGGGATCGTGCGGCCCTATTCCGGCGCCGCCTGGCTCGCCTCGCTCCAGCGGGGGATCGACGACGCCCGGGCGAGCGGGCTCGAGCATGTCGTCGGCGCGACCGGCGCGACCTCCGAGGCGGCGGTGCGCGGTCTCTATGACCTGCCCGACATAGCCTATCTCGATATGGGCGACTTCGTCGGCGGGACGCTGAAGTACCTGCGCCGACACCCGGTCCCGCGCCTGACGC
>JBEPXW010000275.1:0-3753 GCA_041641715.1 Pseudomonadota bacterium | reverse complement strand
TACCTCACCATGAGCTTCGACGCGGAGGCGGTGATCGCCGAGGAGTTCATGACCTTCGTCATGAACGGCGCGCTCTACCGCGGCTCGAAGCCGGTGATGTGGTCGCCGGTGGAGAAGACCGCGCTGGCCGAGGCGGAGGTCGAGTACCACGACCACACCAGCCCGGCGGTCTGGGTGAAGTTTCCGGTGGTGGGGGTTGATGCTTCTTTCAAATACGATGAAGGGTCACTTTCTGAAACCGAGGTCGGTGAGCGCAAGACGGCTTCCCTTGAGAAGGCACGCGAGCTTCAGGACGCTTCCGTCGTCATCTGGACCACGACCCCTTGGACGATCCCGCAAAACCGCGCGATCTGCTTCCACCCGGAAATCGGCTACGGCCTTTACAGGGTGAAATCGGCGCCCGAGGGGAACTGGGCGCGGGAAGGCGACACCTATCTCCTCGCCGACCGGCTGGCCGCCGAGGTGATGCAGGCCGCGCGCGTCGAGGATTACGAAAAGGTCCGCGCCGTCTCCGCCGCCGAGCTCGAGGGGATCGTCTGCGCCCACCCCTTCCGCGGCCTCGACGGCGGCAACGCCGAGTGGGACTTCGACGTGCCCATGCTGCCGGGCGCGCATGTCACCGAGGAGGCGGGCACCGGCTTCGTCCACACCGCGCCCTCCCACGGCGCCGACGACTACAACATCGGCGTGCGCCACAACCTGCCGATGACCCACAACGTGCTCGAGGACGGCACCTTCCGCGCCGATCTCCCCTTCTTCGGGGGCGCGGTGATCTTCGACCAGAAGGGCCGTGAGGGCGACGCCAACGAGCGCGTCATTGACAAGCTCAAGGAGGCGCAGGCGCTTATCGCGCGGTCGAAGCTGCGCCACAGCTATCCGCATAGCTGGCGCTCGAAGGCGCCGGTGATCTTCCGCAACACGCCGCAGTGGTTCGTCGCCATCGACCGGCCGCTCGGCGACGGCATGGACGAGCACGGGGTTACGATCCGCGAGCGCTCGCTCACCTCGATCGAGAAGCTGGTGCGCTTCGTGCCGGCGAGCGGGCGCAACCGGCTCCACTCGATGATCGAGCACCGGCCGGACTGGGTGCTCAGCCGCCAGCGCGCCTGGGGCGTGCCGCTGACCTGCTTCGTGCGGGAGACCGGCGCAGGCGAGGTCGAGATCCTGCGCGACCCCGAGGTGAACGCCCGCATCGTCGCCGCCTTCCGGGAGGAGGGGGCCGACGCCTGGTTCGCCGACGGTGCCAAGGCGCGCTTCCTCGAGGGCCGGGCGAACCCGGACGAGTGGGAGATGGTCGACGACATCCTCGACGTCTGGTTCGACTCGGGCTCGACCCATGCCTTCGCGCTGCGCGACCGGGCCGACGGCGCCTGGCCGGCGGACGTCTATCTCGAGGGCACCGACCAGCACCGCGGCTGGTTCCACTCCTCGATGCTCCAGTCCTGCGGCACGCGCGGGCGCGCGCCCTACAAGAGCGTCGTCACCCACGGCTTCGCCCTCGACGAGAAGGGCCAGAAGATGTCGAAGTCGCTGGGCAACACGGTCGCGCCCCAGGACGTGATGCAGCAGTACGGGGCCGACATCCTGAGGATCTGGGTGGCGCTCTCGGACTTCACCCAGGACCTGCGCATCGGCCCCGAGATCCTGAAGAGCGCCGCCGACAGCTACCGGCGGCTCAGGAACACGCTCCGCTTCATGCTGGGCGCGCTCGGCACCTGGGACGGCGAGGGCCGCGTCGACCCGGCCGAGATGCCCGAGCTCGAGCGCTGGGTGCTGCACCGGCTCGCCGTTCTGGACGGAGAGGTGCGCGCGGGCTACGCCGACTATGACTATCAGGCAGTGTTCCAGAAGCTCTTCACCTTCGCCACCGGCGACCTCTCGGCCTTCTACTTCGACGTTCGCAAGGACGCGCTCTACTGCGACACCGCGGACAGCGCGCGCCGTCGCGCAGCGCTTACGGTGATGGAGGCGCTGTTCCACCGGCTCGTCACCTGGCTCGCGCCGATCGTGCCCTTCACAACCGAGGAGGCTTGGCTCTGCCGCCATCCGGGTGCGGAGAGTTCGGTGCATCTCGAGGACTTCCCCGCGACGCCCGCGGAGTGGCGCGACGATGCGCTGGCGGCGAAATGGGCGAAGGTGCGCGCGGCGCGGCGCGTCGTGACCGGCGCACTCGAGATCGCGCGGCGCGACAAGGTGATCGGCGCCTCGCTCGAGGCCGCGCCCGTACTCTACATCGACGAGCCGGAGACGGCCGCCGCGGCGCGGTCGGTCGACATGGCCGACCTTTGCATCACCTCGGCCCTGACGGTCGCCGAACAGCCGGCGCCCGACGAGGCCTACCGGCTCGACGACCCCGTGATCGGCGTGGTGTTCGAGCGGGCCGAAGGCGAGAAGTGCCTGCGCTGCTGGAAGATCCTGCCCGACGTCGGCACCCATGCGCACGAGGGCGTTTGCGGGCGCTGCGACTCGGCGCTGGGCGGGGGCGGGTGAAGCTTCTTGCCCAGAATTCGCCGGGTTGCGGGGCCAGGATGACGGCGTGAGCGGGAAGGGGAAACGGATGACGGTGATGCAAGCGCTGGCCCTCTTGCTGCTCGCGATCTGCGCGATGCCGCCTGCCGTCGCGCTTGGGTCGGACAAGGAGGGTGCGCTTCCGGACCTGAGCCTGGCGCCGCGGGCGCTCGCCTCGAACGGCGCGATCGTCGCGATGCCCGCGATCGACGGCCTGAGCTGCCGCGGGATGGCGGATTTGCTCGACCGGATCGACGAGTCCGGCTACCGCGACTTCCGGCCGGTGCCGGAGCGCCATCCCGACCGGGAGATCTTCGAGTACGAGCACCGGCTGGCCGCCGCCTACTACCATCGCTGCGTCATGTCCGGGCACCTTCTGGAGGATCCGGCGCCCGCCTTCGGCCGCGGATTTGAGCCGCGGTGAGGGTCGGCTGACCGTGGCGGAGGGCGGGCGCAGGCTCTGGGCGCGCATCGCGGGCGGGCCGTTGACCCGGCGGATGGCCGTCGTGGCGCTCGCGGTGCTGGCGCTCGACCGGGCGACGAAGTGGTTCGTGGTCGAGGCGCTGGACCTGGCGCATGTCGGGCGCATCGAGGTCTGGCCGCCCTTCCTGACCTTCGTGATGGCCTGGAACCGGGGGATCAATTTCGGCATCGGCGCCGGGGGGCCGGAGATGATGCGCTGGGCGCTGGTAACGCTCGCCGTGGCGATCTCGGCCGCGCTCGTGATCTGGGTGCGCCGGCGCGGGGCGCGCGTCGGCGCGGCGAGAGCCATGCCGCTCGCCTGGGGCGCGGGGATCGTCGTCGGCGGTGCGCTCGGCAATGCCTGGGACCGGCTCGTCTACGGGGCCGTCGCCGACTTTCTCAACATGAGCTGTTGCGGAGTCGCGAACCCCTATGCTTTCAACGTCGCCGACGTGGCGATCTTCGCCGGCGCCGCGCTGATCGCGTGGAAGGCCTGAGCGCCTTGACCCCCCGCGCGGGGGGCCATTGCGGAGTCGCGCGGCCGGGGGCAGAATGCCGGCCGACCGAGTGAGAGGAGCTGACGCTATGACGTTCGGACGAGCGGCCCGCGCGCATGCACGGCTGGCGCCCGCCTTCGGGCTGGCGGCCATGGCCCTGGCGCTGGGCGCCTGCGACAGGATCGGCAACCCGTTCGAGGCCTTCGGCGCCGGAATCCCGCCGCCGGACGAGTTCCAGGTGATCGAGTACGAGCCGCCGGTCGTGCCCGAGAGCTACGACAGATCG
>JBEPXW010000274.1:0-3763 GCA_041641715.1 Pseudomonadota bacterium | reverse complement strand
ACCCACGCGCTCCTCAACAAGAACGTGAAGTTCCTGCATCTCGGCCTTCTGATCGTTGACGAAGAGCAGCATTTCGGCGTCGCCCACAAGGAGCGGCTGAAGGAGCTGCGCGCGGACGTCCACGTGCTGACCATGACGGCCACGCCGATCCCGCGCACGCTGCAGCTCTCGCTCTCGGGCGTGCGCGAGCTTTCCATCATCGCGACGCCGCCCGTGGACCGGCTCGCCGTGCGGACCTACGTCACGCCCTTCGACCGCGTCACCGTGCGCGAGGCGCTGCTGCGCGAGCACTATCGCGGTGGCCAGAGCTTCTTCGTCGTGCCCCGCATCGCCGACCTGCCGGAGGCGGAGGCGTTCCTGAAGGAGGAGGTGCCGGAGGTCAGCTACGTCGTCGCCCACGGCCAGATGGCGGCGGGCGAGCTGGACAGCCGCATGAACGCCTTCTACGACGGAAAGTACGATGTGCTGCTCTCGACCACGATCATCGAGTCGGGCCTCGACATACCCAGGGCCAACACGCTGGTGGTGCACCGCGCGGACATGCTCGGCCTTGCCCAGCTCTACCAGATCCGCGGCCGGGTGGGGCGGGCGAAGCTGCGCGCCTACGCCTACCTTACGACGGATCCGCGCAAGCCGCTGACGCCGCAGGCGGAGCGGCGGCTGAAGGTGATGGGATCGCTCGACACGCTGGGCGCGGGCTTCACGCTGGCCTCGCACGACCTCGACCTGCGCGGGGCCGGGAACCTGCTGGGCGAGGAGCAATCGGGGCATATCCGCGAGGTCGGGATCGAACTCTACCAGTCGATGCTCGAGGAGGCGATCGCCAAGATCCGCGCCGGCGAGACCGGTCAGGCGGTGGAGCCAGAGGAGACCTGGGCGCCGCAGATCAACCTCGGCGTCCCCGTGCTGATCCCCGAGGACTACGTTCCCGACCTCGACGTGCGGCTGGGTCTCTACCGGCGGCTCTCGGGGCTCGAGACGCGGCGCGACCTCGAGGGGTTCGCGGCCGAGCTGCACGACCGTTTCGGCAAGCTGCCGCGGGAGGTCGAAACGCTCCTGCGCGTCGTCCGCATCAAGGGGATGTGCCGCCGTGCCGGGATCGCGCGGATGGACACGGGGCCGAAGGGCGCGACGATCCAGTTCCGGAGCGACAAGTTCGCCAACCCCGCCGGCCTCGCCAAGTTCATGCAGGACCAGGGCGGGCTCGCCAAGGTGCGCGACAACCGCCTCGTGGTGCGCCGCGACTGGTCCGACGACGCCGACCGGGTGAAGGGCGCGTTCCACATCGCCCGCGACCTCGCGCGGATCGCGGAGGAAGGGCAGCAGGCGGCCTGAGATGGTGGGTGGCGGCGCGGCCCACGGCGGCCCCAAAAGTGCGCCGGCCGCGCCGGGGACCGGCGCGGCCGAAACAAGGTGCGGTTCGCTTCGGGAAAAGCCTGAACATCACCGAGTGACAGTGCTGTCGACTGAAAGAAACCATAATCTGGTTTGGATTGGCAACGTTTTTTGACTTTATCCAAAAATACAGGGGCTGATGGTCGGCTGTGGTTTAAGAATTTATTAAGAACTCTACTTCCGGTTGCGAATCCCGCGGGACCGGTCCCGCGACTGGGCGCTACTCCGCCGCCCAGTCCGGGGAGGGGAGAGGCTTCGCCCCGCCGTCGAGGCGCGGGGTCTCGGGCACCTGGCAGCCGACCGGGCAGCAGCGGGCGGGTTGCTTCGAGGGCTTCTGGCCGACGTCAAGCGCGCCGCGGTCGAGCAGGCGCTCGACCAGCGCCCGGCGCTCCTCGAGCGGGTAGTAGCGGTAGATCTCGCGGCGCATCGCCTCCGGGCTGCCGCCGCCGTGGAGCGAGATGACGGACATCCAGCCCGCCGAGTCCGAGGCGGTCAGGTCGTTCATCAGCCGCATGACCTCGGCGCGGCTCTCGTAAGGCACGTCCGGCCGCGTGCCGAGCATCGCCATGAGGTCGCCGCGCGTCTCCGGGTTGTGGTCCTCGTCGGGGCCGGGGAGGGCGACGACCATGCCGCCCGAGACGTCGTGGGCGAGGCGGTGCAGGTCGTAGATCTGGCTCGCCATCATCAGCTTGCCGACATTGGCGAAGACGCCGTCGGGCTGGAAGGCGCCCGAGGGGCCGGCGAAGCCATAGACGGACGCGGCGGCGCCGCAGGCGTACCAGCCCTCGACGATCTTGATGAGCTCGATCAGGTCGTCGCGGAGGTGGCGCGTGCCATCGGGCGTCAGGCCGAGGGTCTCGATCGCCAGGACGCCCGCGCCGATCAGAAGGTCGCCGAAGCCCGCCCGCGCGCCGATGCAGGAATGGCGGTGGTGGGTGGCGTAGGACGAGACGAGCTGCTGGGAGTGCTGCCACTCGCCGGCCATGAAGACGCGCTCCCACGGCACGAAGACGTCGTCGAAGATCGCGACCGCGGTGCACTGGCCGTACTTCGCCGAGAACTTCGCCGCCGCCTCGCCGGGGCGGCCGGCGGGGCGGGAGACCAGCGTCAGGCCCTTGGCGTCCACCGGCACGGCGCAGCAGACTGCGAAGGCCTCGTCCTCGGCCGTCATGTTGCGGCAGGGCATGACGAGGAGTCCGTGCATGTAGGGCGCGCCGGTGATGATCGCCTTGGCGCCGCGGATGACGATGCCGCCCTGGCGGCGCTCGGTGATGTGGACGTAGGAATCCGCGTTCGCCTGCTGGTGGGGCCTCAGCGAGCGGTCGCCCTTGCCATCCGTCATGGCGACGCCGAGGGTGAGGTCCTCGGCCTGCGCCTCGGCGAGGTAGGCGAGGAAGCGGGCGTGGTAGTCGGCGCCGTTCTCCGCGTCGATGGCGTGGGTCGCCTGGTGGATGGCGCCGAAGGCGTCGTGGGTCAGGTAGCGCTGGGCGCAGCCGACCTCGCGGCAGACGAGGCGGACGGCCTCGAGCTTCTCGATCAGGTCCTGGGGCCCGCGGTCGATGGCGGTCATGCGGTTGACCGGGTGGCCGTCCTCGCCGCGCGCCGTCATCAGGTGGGCGTAGCGCGGGTCCCGGGCGAAGTCGTAGGTAACGCCGACCGCCGCGGCGCCGGGGGCGAGGCGGGGGTCGTCGGCGACGCTCTCGACCCGCTCGCCGTTGACGAAGACGCGCGGCGAGAGACGGCGGAGCGACTCGCGGTAGTCGGCGGCGGTCATCAGCATCGGGGGCCTCCGGTGGTTCCCTTGGGGGCGCGGCTAGCATAGCATCCTCGGCAAAGCGATAGACAGGGGGAGGCGACGCCCGTGACATTCACCGCCCGCCGCGAGCGGTTCCGCGCGTTGCTCGCGACCGAGCGCTGCCTCGTGCCGGCGTCCGTCTTCGACGCGCTCTCGGCGCGGATCGCGGAGGATATCGGCTTCGAGATGGGGATGCTCGGCGGCTCCTCGGCCTCGCTGGCGGTGCTGGGGGCGCCGGACCTGATCGTCCTGACGCTGACCGAGTTCGCCGACCAGTGCCGACGCATCAGCCGGGCCTCGGCGCTGCCCTTCATGGTTGACGCCGACCACGGCTATGGCAACGCGCTGAACGTGATGCGGACGGTGGAGGAGCTGGAGGCGGCCGGCGTCGCGGCGCTGACCATCGAGGACACGGCCCTGCCGCGCGCCTTCGGGCAGGGGGGCGAGACCCGGCTGCTCTCCCCTGACGAGGGGGTCGGCAAGATGAAGGCCGCCGTCGCCGCGCGCCGCGACCCGGCGCTGGTGATCGTGGGGCGGACCAGCGCGGCCCGGGCGACCTCGCTCGACGACGCT
>JBEPXW010000273.1:0-3766 GCA_041641715.1 Pseudomonadota bacterium | reverse complement strand
GGCGAGCCAGCCGGCATGGCGCCCGACAAAGGCCTCGGCCTCCGCGATCGGCACACCGGGCGGCAGGGTCAGGATGGCGCCGCCCCTGGCCGGATCGACGCGCAGCGTGAAACGCCGCGCCCGCTGCGCGACGCGCAGGCGCACCGGGATGCCGGCCGCCTCCGCGCCGGGATGGTCCACCGTGAGAACCGTGCCGCCCATGGCGCCGAGCCTGGCCGCCCGCAAGCCGCGGATCAAGCCCCCGCCGCCGCCCGGTTGGCGCGGATCAGCCCGCGGATGCGCGGCTGGATCAGGCGGCGGAAGCGCGAGCCGTTGAACACGCCGTAATGGCCCACCTTCGGCGCCACGAGCGCCTGCTTCCGCGCCTCCGGCAGGTCCGGGCAGAGGCCGAGCGCCGCCTCGGTCTGGCCGCACCCTGTGATGTCGTCCTTCTCGCCCTCGATCGTCATAAGCGCGATGTCGTGGATTGCGCCGGGCCGAACGGCGCGGTCGCGATGGCGCATGGTCCCGGTCGGCAGGGCGTGGCGCTGGAACACGGTCTCGACGGTGGCGAGGTAGAACTCCGCGGTCAGGTCCATCACCGCGAGGTACTCGTCGTAGAAGGCGCGGTGCGCCGCCGCGGAGTCGCCGTCCCCCTGAACGAGGTGCAGGAACTGGTCCATGTGCGCGTCGAAGTGGCGGTCGAGGTTCATCGACATGAAGCCCGAGAGCTGCAGGAAGCCCGGATAGACGCGCCGCAGGAAGCCCCGGTTCGGCCACGGCACCGTCACGATGACGTTCTGCTCGAACCAGGAGAGCTCGCGCGTCTTGGCCAGCCGGTTGGGCTCGGTCTCGTTGACGCGGGTGTCGATGGGGCTGCCCATGAGGATCAGAGAGGCAGGCCGGGCCGGATCGTCGTCCTCGGCCATTAGGCTGGCCGAGGCCATTGCCGGCACCCCGGGCTGGCAGACCGCCATCACCGCGGGGCGCTCGCCCCGCTCGGCGATGAAGCGCACGAACTCGGTGACGTAGTCGGTGTAGTCGTCGAGGTCGAAGGCGCCGTCGGAGAGCGGCACGTCGCGCGCGTCGGTCCAGTCCGTCACCCAGACCTCGTGCTCGGGCAGCATCGCCTCGACCGTGCCCCTGAGCAGCGTGGCGAAATGTCCAGACATGGGCGCGACGATCAGCACCGGCGGATCGCCCCGCCCCGCCGCCAGAACGGAGTCGCGGCGGAAGTGGACGAGGCGGCAGAAGGGCTTCTCGAGCGCCACCTCCTCGAGCACGGGAACGACCTCTCCGTCGATCTCGGTCTCGGAGACGCCGAACTCGGGCTTGGCGTAGCGGCGCGTGGCGTTGACGAACATTTCGCAGGCCGCGGCGGTGGCGCGCGCCGGCAGGCTCTCGGCGAAGGGGAAGAACGGGTTGCGCAGCGCGTGGCTGCTCATCCGCGCCGCGGCGCGCATGGGGCCCATGGCAGCATGGGTCAGCTCATATGCGTGATACAGCACACTTCGATCCCCCGCTCCTCAACCATCGGTATGTTTTTCTGACCATATTGAGATTAATGACAGATTCCTGACACGGCAAGCCTTCCTTTCGCAGCTGCACAAGCCTTCAACGACCCGCCCGAAGGGCGGTTCCGGTTTTTGCTTTGACATCGGCGCGGCTTCTGTGGCAATGGCGCTACCTCTCGCGAATCCGACCGCCACTGGAGAGGGTAATGCCCAAGCCTGAATGGGGCGTGAAGCGCACCTGCACGAACTGCCGCGCGAGGTTCTACGACCTTCAGCGCAACCCCGTGGTGTGCCCGCAATGCGGGGCCGAGATCGATCTCTCCGAGTCCGTCCGGGTCAAGCGCGGCGGCGCCGCCGCACGCGGCGCGCCCAAGGAGGCCGCGGCCGAGGAGGAGGAGCTGGTCTACGACGAGGAAGAGGAGACCGGCACCGAGGACACGGACGAGGCCGGGGAGGCCGAGGACGTGCCCGCCGCGGCCGAGGACGACGCGGAGGAGGACGAGGCCCCCGCCGCGAAGAAGGGCGGCGGCGAGGACTCCGACCTCGAGGACTTAAACGAGGACGTCCTGATCGAGGACGAGGAAGACGACGACGACGATCTCGGCGACCTCGACAAGCTGGACGATGACGATGACGATCTGAACAACGTCTGAGCGCCGCGGGCGGGCGGCTGTCACGCGCCACTTTCCGCTTGAACTCGCCCGCCGCCGCGCTTAGGTTCCGCGCGCCGTCAGACAGCGTCGGGCGCCGGCCGGGGCCATAGCTCAGTTGGGAGAGCGCTTGAATGGCATTCAAGAGGTCGGGGGTTCGAATCCCCCTGGCTCCACCAGTTCACGGACGGCCCCGGGGTTGACCCGGGGCCTTCTTGTTTCGGCCCGCCGCGCGGCCGCGAGAGAGGGAGGGACACCGCGATGACCGCCACCGAGCCGATGAGGGGCGTGATCGCCCCGATCCTGACCCCCTTCGACGACGACCTCGCGGTCGCCCGCGACCTCTTCGTCGCCAACGCCAGGCGCTGCCTCGACGAGGGTTGCGTCGGCCTCGCCCCGTTCGGCACCACCGGCGAGGCGCTCTCGGTCGGCCTCGAGGAGCGCATGGAGGCGCTCGAGGACCTGGTCGCCGCCGGGGTGCCGGCGGCGAAGCTCATCCCCGGCACCGGGCTCACCAACCTGCCCGACACGATCCGGCTGACGCGCCAGGCGGTCGGACTCGGCTGCGCCGGGGCGATGGTGCTGCCGCCCTTCTACTTCAAGGACGTGCCGGAGCAGGGTCTTTACGATCATTTCGCCCGCCTGATCGACGGCGTCGACGACCCGCGGCTCAGGGTCTACCTCTACCACATCCCCCAGGTCTCGGGCGTCGGCTTCCCCATCTCCCTCGTGCGCCGGCTGCGCGAGGACTTCCCCGACATCGTGGTCGGCATCAAGGACAGCTCCGGCGTCTGGGAGAACACGGAGGCCCTCTTCGGCATCGACGGGCTGATCGTTTACCCGGGCGCCGAGCTGCCGCTCCTCGAGGCGCTGGCGCTCGGGGGGCCGGGCTGCATCTCGGCCACCGCGAATCTCAACGCCGGCGCGATCGCCGAGGTGATCCGCCTCTGGCAGGCGGGCGAGCGCGACGCGGCGGCGCGGCTCCAGGAGGCGGTCCGGGCGTTCCGCCTGCTGGTCCAGGGCTACGCGCCGATCCCGGCGCAGAAGCGGCTTCTCGCGCTCGCCAGCGGCGACGCGCGCTGGGCCAATACGCGCCCGCCGCTCTTGCCGATGCCGGAGGCGGAAGGGCGCGAGCTCGCCCGCCGGCTCGAGGGCGAGCTGGATTTCCGCGTCGCCGCCTGAACCGGCATGGCAGGGACGCGCCTCCCCCTCCGCCGGCCGGACGACTGGCACCTTCACCTGCGCGACGGTGCCGTCCTCGAGGGCGTGATCGGCTGGTCCGCGGCGCACTTCGCCCGGGCCATCGTCATGCCGAACCTCGTGCCGCCCGTGGTCACGGGCGCGCAGGCGGCCGACTACGCGGCCCGCATCCGCGCCGCCCTGCCCGAGGGCGCGAGCTTCGAGCCGCTGATGACCCTCTACCTGACGGAGGAGACGGACCCCGAGGACGTGGCCGGGGCCGCCGCCTCCGGCCTCGTCCGGGCGGTGAAGCTCTACCCGGGGGGGGCGACGACGAACTCCGCCTCGGGCGTGCGCGACTTCGACCGGGTGATCCCGGTCCTCGAGCGCATGGCGGAGATCGGCCTGCCGCTCTGCGTCCACGGCGAGGTCACGGACCCCGAG
>JBEPXW010000272.1:0-3784 GCA_041641715.1 Pseudomonadota bacterium | reverse complement strand
GACCTTGCCGCGGCCCAGTTCGGGGACGACAGCGGACCTCGCTATCGGGTACGGCTCGACAGTCTCCGCGCAATTCCGCGGATCGTGCGGAATCCCGATCTGGGGTGCGGCGAGTCCTACATGGACGGACAATGGTCGGTGGATGAAGGCGACCTGGCGGGGCTGATCGGCCTGTTCCTGCGCAATTACAGCGATGCCGAGGGCAACCCCGTGGGCCGGGCGATCTGGAAGGGTCGCGGCATTCTGGTGCGCAACCGCTCCAACAACCCCGAGAAAAGCCGGCGGAACGCCGCCCACCATTACGACATCGGAAACGACCTTTACGAGGCTTTCCTCGACGAGGGCATGAACTATTCCTGTGCCTTCTTCGAGCGGCCCGGGCAGTCATTGCGCGACGCCCAGCTCAACAAGCTGCGGACGACGGTGAACCGCCTCGGCGTCGAGCCGGGCATGACCGTGCTCGACATCGGCAGCGGCTGGGGTGAGCTCACGCGGATCGTCGCCGGCGAGACCGAAGCGGGCCGCGTCACCGGCATCACGCTGGCCGAGAACCAGCTGCGGATGGCCCGCGAGCGCGCCGAGGCGATGCCCGGGCGCCGCCCGGAATACCGGCTCGTCGATTACCGGGACCACGCCGCGCGGCATCCGGCGTCCTGTGATCGCGTGGTCAGCGTCGGCATGTTCGAACATGTCGGGCGCAGGCATCTGGTCCAATATTTCGATGCTGTCCGCCAGCTGTTGCGCGACGACGGCCGGGCGCTGGTGCATTCGATCATGCGTCCGGTGCCGGCGGAAACCAGCTCCTGGATCCTCAAGTACATCTTCCCCGGAGGCTATATCCCGACGCTCGAGATGACCGTCGCCGCCGCGCGGCAGGCCGGTCTCGAGCTCGCGCACGCGCCGTTCATCCACGAGAGCTTCAATTACGCCGAAACGCTGCGGCGCTGGCGTCACAACTTCAACCAGACCTGGCCGAGGCTGGATCGCGCGCGCTACGACGAGCGCTTCCGCCGGATGTGGAACTTCTATCTCTGCGGCGCCGAGGCCGGCTTCGACGCCAACGGCCTGTTCGTCGGCCAGGTCCTGCTTAAGAAGAAGGGCTGAGCGCCCTCACCCGGCGCGCCAGTCCTCCAGGGCCCGCGCCCCCGCCGCGATCTCTTCGGTCGTTCCCGCGAACGAGAATCTGAGGAAGCGGTTGCCCCGCTCGGGATCGAAGTCCACGCCTGGGGTCACCGCCACGCCGGTCTCCCGCAGGATGCGCGCGCAGAATTCCTGGCTGTCGTTGGTGAGATGGCCGACATCGGCGTAGATGTAGAAGGCCCCGTCCGCCGGCGCGAGGTCGGTGAATCCGGCCCGCGGCAGCTGGTCCAGCAGCAGGGCTCGATTTGCCGCGTAGCGCGCGACGTTCGCCTCGAGCTCCTCGCGGCAGTCGAACGCGGCGACCGCGGCGATCTGCGACAGTGTCGGCGGCGAGATGAACAGGTTCTGCGCCAGCGACTCGACGGCGCGCGCGAGGTCCTCCGGGACCACCATCCAGCCGAGCCGCCAGCCGGTCATGGAAAAGTACTTCGAGAAGCTGTTGATGACGACTGCGTCCCCGCAAAGGGCCGCGGCCGTGTCGGCCCGGCGACCGTAGGTGATTCCGTGGTAGATCTCGTCGGAGATGAAGCGGATGCCGTGCGTCCGGCAGTAGTCGACCAGCGCCCGGAACTCCGCGGTGCCGAGCATGGTTCCCGTCGGGTTCGAGGGGCTCGCGACGATCAGTCCGTGCACCGGGCCGTCGCCGCGCGCCCGGTCCAGCAACTCCGGAGTGGGCTGGAAGCGGTCGGCCGCGCTCGTCGGCAGGGATACCGGCTCGACGCCCAGCGCGGCGAGAATGTTGCGGTAACAGGGATAGCCCGGCGCCGCCAGGGCGACCCGGTCCCCCGGATCGAATGCGGCGAGGAAGGACAGCATGAACGCGCCCGACGACCCGGTGGTCACGACGACCCGCTCGGCGGCGAGGGAAACGCCGTAATAGTCCCGGTAATGGCGGGCGATCGCGGCCCGGAGCTCGGGAATGCCGAGCGCCACCGTGTAGCCCAGCCTTTCCGAATCGAGGGCCTGCCGCGCCGCCCGGATCACGCCGGCGGGCGCGGGCGTCCCGGGCTGCCCGACCTCCATGTGGTAGACGGCGCCGCCGCTGCCTTCGCGCTCGGCGGCGGCGCGCATCACTTCCATTACGATGAACGGGGAAATCTCTCCCCGACTCGCCACCTTGCACTTCATCGCCACTCCCCTCCCCTAGCGCGGAAAGGCCGCCAGGCCATGGGCGCGGGGATCGCTTTCCGCCCAGCACAGGACGGCCGATTCTTCCGCGGGATGGCCGGGTGGGCAATGGATCGCATTGACGCGCCCGATCGCCGGGCGCACGGACAGATCGTGTCCGCGCTCCGACAGGGCGGCGGCGAGGTCGTCCGCGGCCGACCGTTCGATGCGTGCGGTCGCTCCGCCGCCGCCGTAGGCGCGCGGATGCCGGATCGCGTCCTCGAGACGCCGCCCGGCGAGCATGGACTCGGCCGCGACCGTGATCATCGCGGGCGGCCCGCCGGGACCGCCGCCGCCCACGGCGGCGAACTTGAACGTGCCCAGGAACGGGTTGACCACCATCATCGGACCGAGCGACAGCGGGTTGCGCTGCTCGGGTCCCGGGGCCGGCGCCACGAGGATGCCGGTGCCGGCGGCCACCGAGCCGGTTCCGAACGGCGCATAGGCCGTGAAATTGCAGGCGACCGCCCCGCCTGCCGCGTCGACCGCGACGAGGCCGGTGCTTGCGGGCGTGGCGGGCGTCTCCAACGAAGATACGCGAACCGGCCCCGCCGGGACCGCCCTTTCCGGATCGTAGCCCGACATCGACCGCCGCCCGGCCTCTCGCGAAAGCAGCGCCTCCGCGTCGACGGTGGTGCCGTCGTCCGCCAGCCAGCGGTCGCGGCCGGCGAATGCGCGCCGCGAGGATTCCACGAGCAGATGCGCCCGTTCACCGGCTGCCGCGTCGCGGTACCGGTCCCCGTCGATCAGCATCCGCCACATCTGGCCCGCGACGGTGCCGGCTCCCGCCGGCGGGCCGGCGAAGAATGCCGTATCGTTCTCGAATTCGACGGCGAGCGCCGGCGCCCATGCCGGAGCGAAGTTCCGCAAATCCTCATGCGACAGGGTACCCCCGCCCTGCCGCACCGCGGCGACCAGCTCGTCGGCGAGCGCCCCGTCATACAGCGCCCCCGGGCCGTTCATGCGCAGCTGCCCTAACGTATCGGCGAGATCCGGCTGGGGCAGTACCTGGGATTCCTGCGGGATGCGTCCGGATGCCGCGAAGACGCGGCGCGTCTCGCCATCGGTCAGCAGTTTCGTGCCGCCGGCCCGATAGGCCTGCGCCGCCGCACGCGACACCGGGACGCCGAAGCGCGCCATGCGCTCCGCCGGCGCCGGCAGCATCCGCCAGTCGAGCCGGCCGAAGCGCGCGTGCAGGGCACCGACGCCCCGCACGTTGGCGGGGACCGCGGTCCGCCGTAACGCTCCGCCCCACGGGACCGCGCGCGGGGCCGGGAAGCTGAGCGCGGCGACGCCGTCGACCGCCGGGTCGGCCACCAGGCAGACGCCGCCGCCGCCGAGGCTGGCGGCCGACGGATAGGTCACCGCGAGCGCGAAATAGGTGGCGAGCGCCGCCTCCGCGGCGGAGCCGCCCCGGGCGAGGATTTCGGCGCCGACCACGGCGGCCCGCCGCGCGTCGGCCCCCACGGCGCCGCGA
>JBEPXW010000271.1:0-3798 GCA_041641715.1 Pseudomonadota bacterium | reverse complement strand
CGCCACGAGGAGAATGTGGCGAGCGCCATGCGCACCCATCTCGGCTGGAGCCGCGAGCGGGCCCGCGCCGTGCTGGCGCGCAGCCTCGACCGCGGCTTCGTCACCCGCGACGGCGAGGCGCTCATGCTGACCGAGCAGGGCCGCGCCGAGGCCGAGGCGCTCCTCTCCCCCTGGCGCCGCGGCGGCGGTTGACCCGGCCGCCGCTTTGCGCCCTAGTTCCCCCGGAGCAGGGGGGAGCCCGTGGAACGCAAGGACAGGATCGACGCGCTCGGGGGCACCGTCCTCGTCGTCTTCTCGGCCCTCCTCGGCCTCAACCAGGTGCTGGTGAAGCTTGTCAATGACGGGCTGGCGCCCGTGTTCCAGGCCGGCCTGCGTTCGGCCTGCGCCTTCTTCCCCGTTCTCGCCTTCGCCTGGCTCGCGCGGCGCCACCTCAGCGTCCGCGACGGCAGCCTGGGCCCTGGCGTCGCCTGCGGGACCGTTTTCGCGATGGAGTTCCTGCTGCTGTTCCAGTCGGTCGAGTACACTTCCGTCGCCCGGGTCTCGGTGCTGTTCTACACCATGCCGTTCTGGGTGGCGCTGGGGGCGCATTTCCTTATTCCCGGCGAGCGGCTGACGGGCACGCGCACGCTCGGGCTGATCCTCGCCGTCGTGGGCGTGGCGCTCGCCTTCACGCGCAACCCGAGCCCGGCGACGGAGCATGCACTCATGGGCGATCTGCTGGCGCTCGCGGCGGCGGCCTGCTGGGCGGGGATCGCCTTCTTCGCGCGGCTGACGAAGCTGGCGAAGGCGTCGCCGGAGATGCAGCTTCTCTACCAGCTCGGCGTCTCGGCGCCGGTGCTGATCCTGGCCGCGCCGCTCTTCGGGCCGCTCGTCCGCGAGATGACGCCGGCGCTCGGCGCCATCTTCGCCTTCCAGGTGCTGGTGATCATAAGCGTCGGCTTCACGGTGTGGTTCTACATCCTGAAGATCTATCCTGCCTCGGACATGGCCTCATTCGGCTTCCTCGCGCCGGTCTTCGGCGTGCTCTTCAGCTGGCTGATCCTCGACGAGCGCATCTCCGCGACGGTCATCGCCGCGCTGGTGCTGGTCGCGATCGGCATTTACCTCGTGAACCGCAAGCCCCGGCCGCGGGCCTAGCCGCGCATCCGCGCGCCGTCGGCGTCGAAGAGCGGCGTGGTGATAAGGCGGGCGGGGCGCATCTCGCCGAGGATCTCGATTTCGACCTCGCGGCCCTCCTCGATCAACGCCGCCGGCAGGAAGCCGAGCGCCACGGATTCCTCCGCCCAGTGCGCGTAGCCGCCGGAGGTGCAGAAGCCGACCACCTTGCCCTCGTGCCAGATCGGCTCGTAGGCGACCACGTCGGCGTCCTCCGCCTCCACGACGAAGGCGCAGATGCGCCGCGCCGGCCCCGCGGCCTTCTCCTGCGCCGCGGCCGCCTTGCCGATGAAGTCGGCGGGCTTGTTGTAGGAGACGAACCGGTCGAGGCCGGTCTCGGCCGGCATGTACTCGGGCTTGTACTCGTGGAGCCAGGCGCCGAAGAACTTCTCGAGGCGCAGGCTCAGCATCGCGCGCATCCCGAAGGGGCGGAGGCCGAGATCCTCGCCGGCCTCGGTCAGCGTCTGCATCAGGGTCAGCTGGTCCTCGGCGGGCACGTAGATCTCGTAGCCGAGATCGCCTGTGAAGCTAAGCCGCTGGACCAGCGCCCGGGTCAGGCCGATGTCGAACTCCCTCGCGTCCATGAAGCGCAAGGCCTCGTTCGAGACGTCGCCGCGGGCGACGCGGGTGAGCAGGTCGCGGGCATGGGGCCCGGCGATCTGGAAGCCGAGGCGTCGCGTCGAGACGTTCTCGACCTGGACGCCCGAGGCCGGCAGGTTCCGCTCGAACCAGCGCATGTGGAAGGCCTGCGCGGCGTAGGACGCGATGAGCTGGAAGCGGTCCTCGGCCAGCGTCGTCACGGTGAAGTCGCCGATGATGCGGCCCTTGGGGCTGAGCATCGGGGTCAGCGCGACCCGGCCCGGCTTCGGAATCCGCCCCGCCATGATCCAGTCGAGCCAGGCTCGCGCCCCCGGCCCCGTGACGAGGTACTTGCCAAAGTTGTGGATCTCGTTGAGGCCGACGCCCTCGCGCACCGCGCGACACTCCGCCCCGGCTGGCTGATGGGCGTTGGAGCGGCGGAAGGAGGGCGTCTCGTAGAGGGGCTCGCCTTGCGGGGCGAAGTAGTTGACGGCCTCCATGCCGTAGGCCGTGCCGAAGACGGCGCGCAGCGCTTTCCAGATGGGATAGGCGGGCGTCGTCTGGAAGGGGCGCGCGGCGGGCAGCTCCTCGTTCGGGTAGCTGACGGAGAAGCGGCGCTGGTAGTTCTCGCGCACCTTGGCCCGCGTGTAGCCCGGCGTGATCCACGGGCCGAAGCGGGCGACGTCCATGGCGAAGACGTCGCGCTCGGGCTCGCCCTCGACCATCCACTCGGCGAGGCTCTTGCCCACCCCGCCGCCCTGGCTGAAGCCGGCCATCACGGCGCAGGCGGACCAGTAGTTGGTGAGGCCCGGCACCGGGCCGACCAGCGGGTTGCCGTCCGAAGCAAAGGTGAAGGGCCCGTTGATGACCTGCTTGATGCCGGCGCGCTCGAGCACGGGGAAGCGGCGGAAGGCGAACTCGACCGAGTCGGAGATGCGGTCGAGGTTGTCCTCCAGGAGCTCGTGGCCGAAGTCGCGGGGCGTGCCGTCCTCGGCCCAGAGGTCCATGGTCTGTTCGTAGAAGCCGATGACGAGGCCGCGGCCCTCCTGGCGGAGATAGGACTCGCCCTCGGGGTCCATGACGTGTGGGAGCTCGGCGTCGCGCTCGTAGACCTCCGGGGTTTCCTCGGTGACGAGGTACTGGTGCTCGACCGGGTGGAGGGGGAGGTAGACTCCGGCCATCCGGCCCACCTCGCGCGCCCAGAGGCCGGCGGCGTTGACCAGGTGCTCGGCAATCACGGTGCCCTCCTTCGTGACCACCTCCCACGAGCCGTCGGGGCGGGGGTTGGTCTCGAGGACCGGGTTCCGGAGCGAGATCTCGGCGCCTGCGTCGCGGGCGGCCCGGGCATAGGCGTGGGTGGTGCCCGAGGGGTCGAGATGGCCGTCGAGCGGGTCGTAGAGGGCGCCGAGGACCCCTTCCGTGTTGGTGATGGGCGAGCGTTGGCGGATCTCGTCCGGGCCGATGATCTCGGTCTCCAGCCCCATGTAGCGGTGCTTGGCCCGCTCGGCCTTGAGCTGGTCGAGCCGGTCGTTTGTGGTGGCGAGCGTGATGCCGCCGACATGGTGGAGGCCGCAGTTCAGGCCGGTGAGGCTCTCGAGCTCGCGGTAGAGGCGGATGGTGTAGCCCTGGAGGGCGGCCATGTTGGTGTCGGCGTTGAGCGTGTGGAAGCCGCCGGCGGCGTGCCAGGTGGAGCCGGAGGTGAGCTCGGAGCGCTCGACCAGCAGGACGTCGGTCCAGCCGAGCTTCGTCAGGTGGTAGAGGACCGAGCAGCCGACGACGCCGCCGCCGATGATGAGGACGCGGGCGTGGGATTGCATGGGGCGTGGCTCCGCTGGTTGGTGTCAGGCCCGAGCGGAGCCGATGACGGGGGCGGGCGTCAATGGGGATTTCCGGGGCGGGCGGGGGTGTCCACGCGTGGACACGGGGTTAAGGTGGTGTTTTTGCACAGATATCGAAAAATCGAAATGTGTGGACGGGCGGCGTGTGCGAGCACGCGCGCCGCGCCTGCTGCGATCATGCCTCTCCCGCGGCGCGCTTTTGGAACTCCTCCGTGCTGTTGCTCGA
>JBEPXW010000270.1:0-3800 GCA_041641715.1 Pseudomonadota bacterium | reverse complement strand
CTCCCTTCTGCTCCGCCACCGGCCGGTAGAGTCGCTCGACATGCTCGGCCGTCCGGTGGAGGTCGTCCTCGGCCGGGTCGATGGTCAGCCGCCCGGCCTCGAGCTTCGAGAAGTCGAGGATGTCCGTCAGCAGCGCGTTGAGCGTGCGCCCCGACGCGGCAATCACCTCCACCTGCCGCCGGAGCGTGGGTGCGAGTTTCGACGCGAGCAGCGTCTGCGCCATGCCGATGATGCCGTTGAGCGGCGTGCGCAGCTCGTGGCTGATGGTGGCGATCAGCGAAGCCTTGGCAGCGTGCGCGCGCTCGGCCGCGTCGCGTGCCTCGCCCAGCTCGTGCTCGCGCTCGATCCCCCGGCGGTAGGCCGCCGCGGAGGTGTGCGCCATCCAGATCGCGTAGCTGGCGAACGCGAGCACGGGCAGGAAGCCCGTGGCGAGCGCGGTGAGCGTCACCGGTGCGTCGAGGGCCACGTTCCGGCCGGCCAGCACCACGACCAGCGCCGAGTAGGCGCCCTGCCGCGCCAGCATCAGGCCGCGCACCTGCCGGCAGCGGTGGGCGACGACGGAGGCGACGACGAAGGAGAGGCACAAGGGATAGGCCATGAGGCCCGGCCCGGCGAAGTGCCAGGCGACGACGAGCATGAGCCCGACGGCGCTCCCCATGGCGAGATGGGCGACCGCGAGCTCGCGCCAGCGGCGCTCGAATGTCTCGTCGCCGGCCTCGACCAGGGCGCGCGCCGCCCGAATCTCGATCAGCTCCGTGACCAGGATGGCGAGCAGGACCGCGCCAGCCCAGCCTACCGGGATGTAAGCGAGGCCGATCGCGATGGCGAGGGCATAGAACCCGAGGCGCGACCACCGGAGCCGCGTCCGGCTCTCGGCGAATTCGAGAATACCCCGCCGTCTGATCGGATCGTCCTGTTGCACCCCGGTCGCGCGCCGCCTCGCGTCAGTCCTGCCGGCCGCCGGTGAAGCAGCGGACCCTTCGCTCCTAGATGCCAGATCGGCGAGGCGTTGTCACCAGCGGGGAAATTTCGCAAGCAGTTTCGTGACCAGGCGCTGCGGCTCGGAGGATTTACCATCGTTGCGCGGTGTGGTCGCATCGCCTTGGGCGCCGGCTTCCGCCGGCTTGCTTGGCTTCGGCGGGCGCACGGCCAACGCCACGGCGCTCATGAAGCCCTCGGCGTCGCCCCGGGCGAGCCGCGGCGCCTCGCGGCCGACCGCGTCCATGAGCGGCTCGAGCCAGGCGCGGTCCTCGCGCGCGAAGTCGTGCAGCACGTAAGGGCTTACCAGCTCCTTCCGCCCCGGGTGGCCGATGCCGAGGCGCACGCGGTTGAAGTCCGGGCCGACATGCTGGTGTAGCGAGCGCAGCCCGTTGTGCCCGGCGTGCCCGCCGCCCGCCTTCACCCGCACCTTGCCCGGCGCGAGGTCGAGCTCGTCGTGGAACACCCAGACGTCGGCGGGGGAGAGCTTGAGATACCGCATGGCCTCGCCGACCGCCTGGCCGGAGAGGTTCATGTAGGTCTGCGGCTTGACCAGCCAGACCTTCTCGCCGTCCATCGCGCCCTCGGCGACCTCGGCCTGGAACTTCTTCCGCCAGGGCCCGAAGCCCTGCGCGCGGTGGACGGCGTCGGCCGCCATGAAGCCGATGTTGTGCCGGTGCCCGGCGTATTTCGCCCCCGGGTTGCCGAGGCCGACGAACAGCTTCATATCAGCCCTCCCGGCGATGTTGCCGCCCGCGCCGCCGGCGCAAGAGGCGGTTGACGGGCGGCCCCGGGCGCGGCCTCAGCTGTTCTGCTTGCGGATGGCCTCGGCGGCCGCCTTGTCGAAGGCGACGCCCTTGTCCTCGAAGACCTTGTCGAGCTCGCCCGAGAGCGTCATCTCGGTGATGATGTCGCAGCCGCCGACGAACTCGCCCTTGACGTAGAGCTGCGGGATCGTCGGCCAGTCCGAGTAGGTCTTGATCCCCTGCCGGAGCTCGTCCGAGGCGAGCACGTTCACGTCGGCGAAGTCCACGTCCATGTAGGCGAGGATCTGCGCCACGCGCGAGGAGAAGCCGCACTGCGGCTGCCCCTTGGTGCCCTTCATGAACAGCACGACGTCGTTCGACTCGACGGTCTGGCGAATCTCGTCCTGGGTGGTGGCGGTGGTGTCGCTCATCGGAAATCCTGTCCTTGGGTGGGATGGCGGCGCTCAGTCCGGCGCGCTGGTCTGCAGCGCCAGCGCGTGCAGGGGCGCGTCCGGGCCGTCCAGGATGCTCTTCAGCGCCTGGTTCACCATGCGCTGCTGCTGGACCCGGTTCTTGCCCCGGAACTCCTCGGCGACCACGGTCGCCGCGTAGTGGTTGCCGTCGCCCGCAAGGTCGCGCACCTCGACGCGCGCGCCGGGGAAGGCATCGCGGATCAGGCGCTCGATCTCGGAGGCGGGCACGGGCATGGGCGTTGGTTCTCCAGCATTCGGGCTACGCCCCGCGATGTAAAGCGTCGCACGGCGCGTGACAAGGCCGCGGCGCGCGGCCCGGCGGCGGGTGACCGCTGGCGGGGCGCCGCCCGAGCGGCCCTGCGCGCCGGGGGGTGGTTGAGCGGACCCCTGGCCGGCGCTAGGTGTTGAGTGGACGAGACGGTCGTTCCCAACAGGGGCGAACCGGAAAAAATCAATGAAGAAAGGGCATTGCGATGGCAGTCGAAACCCCGATCTGCGAATTCGGCTGGAAGGCCCCGGGTTTCAGCCTTCCCGCCACCGACGGCAGGAGCTATTCCCTCGACGACATCCGCGGGCGCAAGGGCACGCTGATCATGTTCATCTGCAACCATTGTCCTTACGTGAAAGCGGTTGTCGACAGAATCGTGAGGGATGCCAAGGAGTTGCAGGCGATGGACATCGGCGTCGCGGCGATCTGCGCCAACGACGCCCGGACCCACCCGGAGGACAGCTTCGAGAACATGGTGAAGTTCGCCGAGCAACACGGCTTCACCTTCCCCTACCTGCGCGACGAAAGCCAAGAAGTTGCAAGGGCTTACGAGGCTGTCTGCACGCCGGACTTCTACGGCTTCAACGCCGATCTGGGGCTGCAGTACCGGGGCCGGCTCGACTCCTCCGGCAAGAACCCCGCAGGGCCGGACGCGCGGCGCGAGCTCTACGAGGCCATGGTGCGGGTCGCCGAGACCGGCCAGGGGCCCGAGCGGCAGACGCCGTCCATGGGTTGCTCGATCAAGTGGAAGCAGGCGGCCTGAGCGGGCAGGGAAAGGGTTGCCGGGCGGTTAACCGGCACGGTTAATGCGCCGGCAGCTCTTATATAAGAGTTATAAGAGTCGGGCGATTTAGAGCGACGATGGGCGCCGGATATGACGAGGTCGGGATTAGCCCGGCTGCGGGTCGCGACCGGCCTCGCGCATGAACACCTGCATCGCCCGGATGCCGAGGGCCGGACCGAGGGCCATTACCGCCAGCACCCAGGGCCAGCCGACCAGCGCGGCCACCGCCGGCGCCACCTGCACCGTGAAGGCGGTGAGCAGGAAGCCGAGCGCGGTCTGGATCGTCAGCAGCGAGCCGGCCCGCTCGGGCGGGGCGGCGTCGGCGACCAGCGTCGAGTAGAGCGCCGAGTCGGGAATGATGGCGATTCCCCAGACGACCAGCACCAGCATCATGGCCCAGACCGGCCCGCCGTAGAGGAGCGCCGATACCAGCGCCGCCCCGCCGCTCGCCACGAGGCAGAGCTGCGCCACCCGGGCCGAGCCGAAGCGCACCGCCAGCCAGCCCGCCGGCACGCAGGCCACGCCGCCGAGCGCGATGGCGGCGAAGGCGG
>JBEPXW010000269.1:0-3811 GCA_041641715.1 Pseudomonadota bacterium | reverse complement strand
GCGCACGCCGGCGATGGTGGCCATGCGGTCGGCCTCGGCGTCGAGGAAGTTCGGCCGGATGCCGGGCGCGGCCGCCGGGTCGGGCGACTTCGCCATGACGCGGCCGCGGCTCTCGGGTCGCGCGGGGTTGGTGCAGGCGGTGAAGCCCGAGAAGGGATGCAGCCCCCTGATGCCGAGGCCCGGCCGCTCGGTCGAGAGCGGGAAGAAGTGGAACTGGATGTCCGGCGTCGCCGCCTCCGGGCGCGAGCGGGTGAAGAGGCCGACCTGGCCGGCGCCGATGGTCATCGGCCCCGAGCGGCGGAGCGCGAACTCGGCGGCGACCCGCGCCTTGCCGAGGAGGCTGCGCAGCGTGACGTTGAAGCTGATCGGCTGGGTGCAGCGGTAGTACATGCGGACCTGGAAATGGTCCTGCAGGTTGGCGCCGACGCCCGCGAGGTCGTGGCGCGGTTGGATGCCGGCGTCGGCCAGCGCCTCCGCCGGGCCGATGCCGGAGAGCTGGAGGATGTGCGGCGAGCCGATCGCGCCGGCCGCGAGGATCACCTCGGCGGCGGCATGGGCGGTGCGGGGCTGCCCGCGCCGGCGGTAGGTGACGCCGGTGGCGCGGCCCTCGGCGATCTCGATGCGCTCGACGAGGGCCTCCGTGCGCACGGCGAGGTTGGGTCGCCTGCGCGACGGGCGGAGATAGCCCGTGGCGGTCGAGCAGCGCAGGCCGTTCCGGGTGGTGAGCTGGTAGTAGCCGACGCCCTCCTGGTTCGCGCCGTTGAAGTCGGGGTTGCGCGGGATGCCGGCCTGCTCGGCCGCCTCGATGAACGCCTCGCAGAGCGGGTGGCTCATGCGGAGATCCGAGACCGCCAGCGGGCCGCCCGCCCCGTGGTAGTCGTCGGCCCCGCGCTCGTTGTCCTCGGCCCGCTTGAAGTAGGGGAGGACGTCGTCCCAGCCCCAGCCCGTGAGCCCGAGCTGGCGCCAGTGGTCGTAATCCTCCGCCTGGCCGCGGATGTAGACGAGGCCGTTGATCGCCGAGGAGCCGCCCAGCACGCGTCCGCGCGGCCAGGGCATGGCGCGATTGGCCGTGTTCTCTTCCGGCTCGGTCTCGAACTGCCAGGCGTAGCGGGGGTCCCAGACCGTCTTGATGTAGCCGACGGGGACGTGCAGCCACGGGTTGCGGTCCTCGGGCCCCGCCTCGAGCAGGAGGACGCGGGTGCGCGGGTCCTCGCTGAGCCGCGCGGCGAGCACGCAGCCGGCCGAGCCGGCGCCGATGATGACGTAGTCGAAGGTCTCCTGATCCACGCTGCCCCCCATTGCGGTGCGCATGCCCGCGGCGGAGGCGGGCCGTGCACCCTGTTAGCGGAAACCCGGCGCGGGGTGGAAGGGGCGGTGGATATGCGCCGGCGCCGGGCGGCGGCCCGGCAAGGGTCTCCGGGCGCGCGTGGTCCGCGGTCGGGCACGGGATGTGCGCGGCTTCGTGGTTGGTGACTGTCCGCCTTGTGCCAACAATGACCGTGGACGCGTGCCCGCCCGGCGTCGGGGACGCGGACAAACCGGTCATCCGACCGGACCGCTCGGATGACCGCTGCTGACCGAAGCCGCCTCAAGAGAGATCAGTGCTGCACATTGTGCTCCGCAAGAAACGGCCGCACCTCTTCGAACAGGCGCTCAGTCGTGGCCGTTCCCGCTAGCAGCTTATGGTTGCTGCCCGGCAGCTCGACGAAGCTCGCGTCGGGGATCAGCTTGGCCAGATAACGCCCTTCATCCAGTGGCGCGACGCGGTCTCCCGCGCAATGGAGCACCATGGTGGGGGCTCGGACTTGCGGAGCAAGCTCGCTTATATCGATCCGGGCGATCATCTCCCAAATACGCAACGCATTTTCGGGGCTGGTGGCGATGCGCTGCAGCTCGTCGAAACTCTCCGCCACCTCCTTGGGCGCGTCCGGCATGAAGTTCGACGTGAAGAAGTGGCGAAACACCGGATTCGGCGAGCCCCAGCCCTGGCGAATCGTCATGGTCAGCGTCTCGTAGAGACTCTGCTGGTCCGGTCCCGGGCGCTTCAGCCGGCCGCGGACATAACCCCCGCAGAGAACGAGACAGGTCACCCGCTCGGGGTGCATGAGCGCGTAGCGGATCGAGTGGGCGCAGCCCTGCGACATGCCCAAAAGGGCGAACCTTTCAAGCCCCGCAGCGTCGGCAACGGCGGCCATGTCGGCGACCATGGCCTCCTCGGAGATCTCATCCACGTCCCAGTCCGAAAGGCCGTTGCCGCGCTGGTCGAAGCGGACGAGCCGGCAATGCCGCGCCAACTCATCCAGCAACGGGCTGCGCACCGCGCTGCGCCAGTCGTATTCCAGATGGCTCAGCCAGTGCGGCGCCTGCAGCACCGGCGACCCTTTGCCGATACTCGCCCAGGCGATCTGCGCGCCGTCGGGGGCCCGGGCGAAGTGCACATGCTGGTGCAGCGCGGCCTCCGACAGCTCCTTCTCGGCCGGTGGCGCATCCGGTGTCCACTGCCAGACCCGGATCGGTCGCGAGATGTTCTTCACCCGTTGGCTGCCAAGGTCCCGAAACGGCGTGCCGAGGCGCTCCGAGACCGCCTGATGCACGATATCCGAGACACAGACGCCCCCGGGCGCGGCGAGGGCCTGGAGTCGTGCCGCAACGTTCACGCCGTCGCCGAAGACATCGTCCTCGTCGAAAACCACGTCGCCGAGATTGATGCCGACCCGGTAGCTGATCCGGTCGTCGGGCGGCACCGCACCCTCGCGCTCGGCCATCGCGCCCTGAATCTCCGTCGCGCAGCGAACCGCGTCCTGAGCCGAGGCGAACTCGGCCAGCATGCCGTCGCCCGTGGTCTTGACGATGCGGCCGCCGCGGCGGGCGATCTCCGGGTCGATGAGCTCGCGCCGGTGCGACTTCTGGCGGTGGATCACCGCGTCCTCGTCACGCTCCATGAGCCGGCTATAGCAGGCCATGTCAGCGGAGAAGATGGCCGCGAGTCGGCGTTCCATGCCCGGGCCCCGCCGTCCGACGCTTACCCGTTAAGTAGGGGAGATCCACAGGTCATCAAACTTGGGAATGTTGGTCGAGGGCAAGCAGCCGGCCGTCTCGGCTCCGCGTGTGACCGCTGAGGGCTTGTTCCGGTCCAAGAAAACGTATCCGAGCCCGCCCGCGCCCGCGCGACTCAACCCCGCCCGGCCACGCCCCGACCGCCCCGTCGCGCCCCCGTGCCTCAGAACCCCGCGCCGCGCGCCGCCACGGGCCAGACCGCCTCGACGAAGGCGCCCTCCCAGCCGAGGCCGCGGACGGCGACGTACCAGTCGTGCAGGTTCACCGTGGGGTCGCAATGGCCGGGCACCAGCAGCAGGCGCTCACCCGGGCGCAGCGGCGCGTCGGCGGTCTCGAACGAGACCTTGCCGTGCTCGTCCGAGGCCGACTCGTACGCGACGGCGCGCCGCCCGTGCACCGTGGGCGGGCCGCTGTCGAAAGCGAGCGCCTTGAGCCCGGCATCGAGCACCGCGCGGCCCGTTGCGGGCTGGCTCATCACCGTCGAGAGCACGAAGAGGGCGTGCTCGAAGGCGTCGAAGGGCTTGCCGTCCTCGCCGCGGTTGCGGGCGTAGTCGGCGTCCATGAAGACATAGGAACCCGGCTGGAGCTCGTTCCAGACGCCGCTCCTGGCCTCGATCGGATAGGTGCCGGTGCCCGCGCCCGCGACCGTGTGGCAGTCGAGGCCGGCCTCGGCGAGCATGCCCACCGTGCGCTGCGTCGCCTCGGCGGCGCGGCCGATGGCGTCGCTGCGCTCGCCCGCCTCGCGCAGGTGCTG
>JBEPXW010000268.1:0-3813 GCA_041641715.1 Pseudomonadota bacterium | reverse complement strand
TGGGCGATCGCCTACCGAACGGAACTGTTCGGCCCCTCGCTCTTCCTGGTGATGTTCGCGGTGTTCATCAACATCCACCATTACTTCCTCGACAACGTGATGTGGCGGAAGGAGAACCCGGACATCAAGGCCAACCTGTTCCGCTAGGCGGCCGCGCCCGCCCCGAGACCCTGCGGCCCCGGTGTCACGCCGGGGCCGTTTTTCGTCCCGGGGCCATGCGGCGCGGTCATCCGCGCTTGCCGCCTCCCCCCGAATCTAGTATCGCTCAAATCCCGTGGAACGAAATAAAGGGGTTGCCGGCCGCAGACGCCGGATATCCCAAAAACCACGGGATCGAGCATGGCACGTTACATTTTCATAACCGGCGGCGTGGTATCCAGCCTCGGCAAGGGCCTCGCCTCGGCGGCGCTCGGCGCGCTCCTGCAGGCGCGCGGCTACACGGTCCGGCTGAGAAAGCTCGATCCCTACCTGAACGTTGATCCCGGCACCATGTCGCCGTTCGAGCATGGCGAGGTGTTCGTCACCGACGACGGGGCGGAGACGGATCTCGACCTCGGGCATTACGAGCGCTTCACCGGCGTCCCCGCCCGGCGCACCGACTCCGTCTCGTCGGGCAAGATCTACCAGTCCGTCCTGGATAAGGAGCGCCGGGGCGACTATCTCGGCAAGACCATCCAGGTCATCCCCCACGTCACCGACGAGATCAAGGACTGGATCGTCATCGGCGACGACGAGACCGACTTCATGCTCTGCGAGATCGGCGGCACCGTCGGCGACATCGAGGGCCTGCCCTTCTTCGAGGCCATCCGCCAGTTCGGCCAGGAGCGCCCGCGCGGCCAGTGCATCTTCCTGCACCTGACGCTGATCCCCTATCTCTCGGCCTCCGGCGAGCTCAAGACCAAGCCCACCCAGCACTCGGTCAAGGAGCTCCGCTCCATCGGCATCGCGCCGGACGTGCTCGTCTGCCGCACCGAGAAACCGATCCCGGAGAAGGAGATCGCCAAGCTCGCCCTCTTCTGCAACGTCCGGGCCGAGGCCGTGGTCCCGGCCATGGACCTTCCCACCATCTACGAGGCGCCGCTCGCCTACCACCGCGTCGGCCTCGACCAGGCCGTGCTCGACGCCTTCCGCATCTCCCCCGCCCCGCGCCCCCACCTCGAGCGCTGGGAGCGGGTGGTGGACTCCGTCCACAATCCGGACGGCGAGGTGAACGTCGCCATTGTGGGGAAATACACACAGCTCGAGGATGCCTATAAGTCCATCGCCGAGGGGCTGACGCATGGCGGGATTGCCAACCGGGTGCGTGTGAACGCGCAGTGGCTCGACTCGGAGATCTTCGAGCGCGAGGACCCCGCCCCCTATCTCGAGAACTACGACGCCATCCTCGTCCCCGGCGGCTTCGGCGAGCGCGGGACCGAGGGCATGGTGCAGGCGGCCCGCTTCGCGCGCGAGCGCGACGTGCCCTATTTTGGCATCTGCCTCGGCATGCAGATGGCCGTCATCGAGGCGACGCGGAACCTGCTCGGCATCGAGCGCGCCGGCTCGGAGGAGTTCGACCACGAGGCGGGTTCGACTGAATCGGGCCAGCGCCGCTTCGAGCCGGTGATCTACCACCTGAAGGAGTGGCTCGAGGGCAACCGCACCATCAAGCGCGAGATCACCGACGCCAAGGGCGGGACCATGCGCCTCGGCGCCTACAACGCGGTGCTGGCCGAGGGCAGCCAGGTGGCCGGCATCTACGGCGCGCTGACGATCTCCGAGCGCCACCGCCACCGCTACGAGGTGGCGCTCGGCTACCGCGAGAAGCTGGAGGAGGTCGGCCTCAGCTTCTCCGGCATGTCCCCGGACGGGCGGCTGCCGGAGATCGTGGAGATCCCGGGCCACCCGTGGTTCATCGGCGTGCAGTTCCACCCGGAGCTGACGTCGAAACCGTTCGAGCCGCATCCGCTGTTCGCGGATTTCGTCAGGGCGGCGGTTGAGCAGGGGAGGTTGGTGTGACGTTATACCCGGAAAAGTCAGTTCGATCAGCCTAAATCAGGACCTTTGTTCACTATCAATAAAGTGACCAGATCTCACGGGCCTCACGTGCGGTTAAACCAACTTCGAGCGCGTACTCGTCCCACGCCTGAGGCGTCATGAGTGTGTGCACTTTCGCCATTATCTCCGCTCCCTGCTCCTCCATCAGGCGCTTTGCACTACTGTTCCCACTGGAAGCAACGAGAGCATAGCCGACGAGTTGAAATATATCAAAATACAAACCGAGGCCCTGAGCATCAGAGTATTTTTCAACAATAAGATTAACAGTTTTAGCGATTGCTAAGTTATGCTCAATTTCCTCAGTATAAGCCTCCCAATACGCCGCCTCTGCGTCAAATTGATAGATTTCAGTCTTTAATTTTTCGTATCTTTCTGTTGATTCCTTGATTTTTTTGTCAACCAAAGCCAAATCTCTGGAAGTGGGGGCGTCTCCTAGGGCGCTGTTTACCATATAGACGGTAATTGCTGCACAAACCGTGATAGTTCTGATAATTAAGGTCATTTCATTTGCCCCTCATGATTTAACGAGTAATTGTTGTGCCCGCTCTTCCACTAAGGGAAGTATGTAGTTTCTTGCTTTCCGCGCACTATTAAGACGCCTGTTCTGCATTAAATCTGGCTTCCTCAAGAGAGAAACAGCAGCATCCATTCCATGATCCTTGCAGGCCATTTTTGATCGCTTAAAAGCATCTGAATACGATAGCTTTTGTTCAGATTTCTTTGCAGTTTCTTTTTGTTCTAAAATATTTATCATATTACATACTAAGTAGCGCGCAAAAGTTGTTTCAAAATCTCTTTTACGAGTTTCCTCTGTGGTTTGACATCCGCCAGTAAGAAGCAATACCATAAAAACAGGAACCGCTGGTAGGAATAATCTGCTCATTTATAGCTCGACCCCAACTAAAGTCAGTCCGATGCACTCAAAATACTACGCTAGAATAATACGAGCGAGGGTGTCAAGGGCAGCAAGCGCAGGGTGAGTGCCAACCACCACTTTGCTTTAAACCTTTTCGGGTCGGTGGGCTTCACCCGCCCTACTCCCCGAACCGGGCGGTGGGCGCGGGCGCGGACCATTCCGGCCCCACCAAACCGCGCGCGATGTCGCGGTGGATCGACGAATGCGGCCAATCCGCGGGACGCTCGACCAACCCATGCTTCACCGGGTTGAGCCAGCAATAGCGCACATGCGCCGCATGGTCCCGTTCGTCGCGGATGTGGTGCTCCCAGAAGCGCGGCTGCCAGAGCCCGAGTTCGCCCTTCCGCCGTAGGGCGGGGTTCACCCCGCCATTCTCGGGGCCGACGGGAGGCGGCGGGCTGAAGCCCGCCCTACGCATCGCCATCGAGAACCGCGCCTTGATGGCGCCCCATCGCGTGGAGAAATCGGCGTCGTGGTCCGGCAGGGTCCAAACCGCGTGCAGGTGGTCGGGCAGCACCACCCAGGCGTCGATGCCGAAGGGGCGCGCCGCCCGCACGGCCCGGACGGCCTCGCGGAGGTGTCCGATCTCACGCACCAGCAGGTCCGATCCGCGGTCGGCCAGCGTCACCGTGAAGAACACGCGCGCGCCGGGGAGATTGGGCCTTCGGTAATCGGGCATGACGGAATGGTGCTCCGGGATGGTTGACGGGAATCTTGGACCCGTGGGTGGGGCGGGGTGAACCCCGCCCTACGGAGCGACCGCCGCCGCCTTCATCCGCCGGGCCACCAGCTCCGGGTGGAAGCGGTTGATGGCATAGGTGCCGACGCGCCGGCGCGTCACCACGCCGTAGTCGTGCAGG
>JBEPXW010000267.1:0-3818 GCA_041641715.1 Pseudomonadota bacterium | reverse complement strand
GCGCGGCATAGGCGCGCGCCATCTCGGGGCTGGTGGCCAATGCGACCGGCTCCAGCGCCTCCGGCAGCACGTCGTCAGGCTTGGCGGTCACGGCTCCTCCGCTCACTCTGCCCAGATCGAGTTGATTGCGCCCTCGGCGATTAGCTGCTCGCCTTCGCGGACGCAAACGCCGAAGGTCACCCAGCGCCGCTCGCGGCGGATCTCCTTGGCCTCGCAGCTGAAGGCGACCGAGAGATGCGCACCTGGATTGACCCGTGTGCCGGTAAAGCAGAGCGTCTGACCGGCATGAATGTTGCCGGGCGGCCGCGGATGGATGGCCTTGATGAAGCCCTCCATCATGGCGGCAACAACCAGACCCTCCGGAAGTGCGTCGCCTTCCCCGACCTCGCCGCTGACCTGCCCGTAAATGCGGTTCCAGAGCCCAACCCGGCGCGCGTCGATCGCCACCTCCACCGTGCCAATTGCGCTGCCGCACTCGAAGTCGTCATAGGTCCAGGGCTCCGCCTCGCGCTCCCGGGTCACCGCGTGCCTCCCCCGCTGGTCGCCGTCTTTCCTAGCCAGCGCTGCGCCATCTCGCGCAGCTTGCCGCGCTGAATCTTGGTGCCATTCGCGCTCTCGGTGGTGGGGAAGGCATCGATCACGAACACCCGCGCCGGCACCTTGAAGCCGGCGAGCGCGCCCTTGCAGTGCCCCCACAGTCTCTCCTCGTCGGCCTCCGCGCCTGGCTTTAGCGTCACGAAGGCAACCGCGGCCGTGCCACGCCCCGTCTCCGCGCCGACAACCTGGCAGCCGCCCACCGCCTCATGCGTCAGCAGATGCGCCTCGATCTCAGCCGGATTCACCAGGAAGCCGCCGAGCCTCAGCACGTCGCCCGCGCGCGAGAGATAGACGAAGCTGCCGTCCCCGCAGGAATAGCCGAGGTCGCCGGTTCTGAAGTAGCCGTCTTCGGTAAAGACCGCCCGCGTCGCCTCGTCGTTTCCGTCATAGCTGACCATCACGCTCGGAGCCTTGATCTCCAGCTCCCCCGGCTCGCCATGGGGTTGCACCTCGCCGGTCTCGGGGTGGCGCGCCCGGATGCTCGCCTCGGCCGCGACCGGGATGCCACCGCCCAGCTTGCGCTGATCGGCGGGCGCGTCTGCCGGCTGCACCGAGAACAGCGCCTGTACCTCGCTGCTGCCATACACGCCGCAGAGTGTCAGTCCGCGCGCCTCGGCGCGCTCGACGATGTCGACCAGCGCCGCGTTGAACTTGGCGTAGGCGAAGTGGCGCAGGCTCGGCAGCGGCCGCGCCTCGTCGCTCACCGCGAGCAGACGGTCGGCCATGTCGTCGGCGCCGCAGGTGTGGGTGATGCGGTGCTCGCGGATCAGACCGGCCGCCTCTTCGGCCTCAAAGGCCGACATCATTACCGAGCTCGCTCCACCGGCCACGGTGCCGAGGTATTGGTTGAAGCCGAACACGCCGCAGAGCGGTACCGTTTGCAGGACCCGCGCGTCCGCCGCGTCATAGCCGAAGCCGCGCGCCACATCGCGAGCGTGGCGCACGATCACTGACTGCTTGTGCAGCACAAATTTGGGCGCCTTTGTTGTGCCCGAAGTGGTGAAGATGTTGCATTGGCTCTCCGGCGTGGAGAGGTCCTCCTCCATTGCCTGCGCGTCCGTGAGCGCTTGGAAGGCGACGGCCTCGACACCCTCCGGCGCCGGATTGCCGAGGGCGCCCTCGCCTTCCTCGCCATGAATGATCAGGAAGCCGAGCCGGGCGAGTACTGCCGGGTCCACGTCGTCTAGCGTGCCTGCAAAATCAATGCCCCGGAAGCCCGGCCAGAAAGCTAGGGCCTTGCAGCGGGCGCGGCCTATGATGTCCTGCACCTCAACACTGCGGTAGCGCGTGTTCACCGCAACCGCCACCGCGCCGAGCCGCGCGCAGGCAAAGTAGAGCAGAACATAGGCCGGGCAGTTTGGCAGCCAGATACCGACACGGTCGCCCGGCCCGACACCGCGCGCCCTCAGTCCGGCTGCCACCCGCCGGCTGAGCTCCTCGAGCTCGGCATAACTCCACTTACGACCCCGGTAGATCAGTGCCGAGCCCCCGCCTCGCTGCTCGGCAAGGAGCCCTGGCACGGTCGCAGGATCGAAGTTGGTCTCCGTCATAGTCATCTATTTCGCCCAAGCACCCTCAGGCGTTCGGGCGGAGCTTGGTCATCATGCCCATGCGACCCTCCTGCAGTACCGTGCCGTCGTGCCGGACCAGCCGGATACGGCGGTCGATGATGCCGCGGTCGCCTTTCGAGGTCAGCCGCTTGTCAGCGATCTCCAGCTCCATGTGCACGGTGTCGCCGACAAAGATCGGCGCGATGAAGCGCCACTCGTCGATGCCGAGGAGCGCCAGCGCCGAGTCCTCGAAGATGCCCAGCCGGTCAAACATGCCCGTCACGATAGCGATACCCAGCACCCCGTGCACGATCCGCTGACCGTAAGGCGTCTTGCGCGCATACTCGGCGTCCGAGTGGATCCGGTTCCAGTCGCCTGAGACCATGGAGAAGATCGTCAGGTCCGCCTCGGTCACAGTGCGCGCGGGGCTCCGGAAGGTCTGTCCGACCTCCAGATCCTCATAATAGAGCGTGTTCACCGCGTGTCCTCCCCGTGGCATTCGCCCAGCATGTCCACCGGCGCGCCGAGATGCGCGCCACCGTCAATTTGGATGAGCTGGCCAGTCATCGCCGCGCCCGCCGAGCTAAGGAGGAAGGCGGTCAGCTCCGCCACCTCTTCGGGCAGGGTCGCGCGCCCGAGCGGCGTAGCGTCGACCAGACGGGCCAACGGCCCGTCCTCGGTTTCCCCGGCTAGTGCCGGTGTCAACACGGTGCCCGGCCCGATACAGTTGAGCCGGATGCCGTCGCGCGCCCACTCCAGCGCGAGGCTGCGCGTCATCCCCAGCACCCCTGCCCGCGCCGCGATCGCGTGTGCCATGCCAATCGCGCCGCGCTCGACCGGGCTCAGTGACATGTTCACCACGGCGCCGCGCGTCTTCGCCAGGAAGGGCCGCGCTGTGACGGTCAGATTGAAGACGGCGTCGAGGTTCAGCGCGGTCACCGCTCGCCAGCCGCGCGCCGAGATGCCCACGGCCGGCGCGAAGAACTGCCCCCCGGCATTGTTGACCAGACCAGTCAGCCCGTCGCGCTCGCCGAGCCGCGTCACCATCGCAGCCGCCGCGTCCAGCTTGCGCAGGTCGCAGATCTCGTGGCGCCATGCTGCCGCTGGACCGGCCAGCCGGCCGGTTTCAGTCAGCGTCGCCTGGGTCCGTCCGCAGCCTGTAACTCGCGCCCCCAGCGCCAGGAGGCGAAGCGCGATGGCTCGCCCGATGCCGCTGCCGGCGCCGGTCACCAGCACACTCTGGCCCGCAAGCGCGCCCTCCGCCAAGATCGGCCTGAATTCCGCCGCAACCATGGTCTCAGTCCTCGCGCAGGATGCGACGCGCTTTATGCGTGCTACGCGGCAGAGCACCGGCTTCCGCCACCTCGACGCTCGCCCGCACCTGCAGCTTTGCCCGCACCTTCGCCGCGATTTGCGCCCCGAGATCCGCGGGCGCGCCGGCCGCCGCCTCAACCCGCAGCTTGAGCGCGGTGAGGAAGCCGGAGGCCGGGTCGCGCACGTCGCGGTCGATAACGATCTGGTACTCGCCGCTGGTGCCGGGTGTCGCGCGCACCACTTCCTCGACCGCCGAGGGGAAGACGTTCACACCCCGGATCACCAGCATTTCGTCGGCCCGACCGCGCACACCACCCGCCAGCCGCGCATGTGTCCGGCCGCAGGCGCAGGGCGCTG
>JBEPXW010000266.1:0-3822 GCA_041641715.1 Pseudomonadota bacterium | reverse complement strand
CGGGTCGGCACGGTCGGCTGGTGCTTCGGCGGCGGCTGGTCGCTGAACGCGTCGATCGCCGCGCCGGTCGACGCCACGGTGATCTACTATGGCCGCGTGAATCGGAGCGCCGGGGACCTCGAGTCCCTCGCGGGCCCGGTTCTCGGACATTTCGGCACCGAGGACGGGTCGATAAACGAGGAGATGGTCGGCGGCTTCGAGCAGGCGATGGCGGAGGCCGGCAAACGCGAGCAGCTGACGGTGCACTGGTACACGGCCGACCACGCCTTCGCCAATCCGACCGGCGCGCGCTACGACGCCGAGGACGCGGCGCTGGCCTGGTCGCGCACGCTGGCCTTCTTCGCCGAGCATCTGCGCGGCTAACCATGGAGGCCGGCATGTCCGCGACGATCCGGTCGCTCCTCGCCGCCGCCCTGCTGCTGACGTGGCCGGCGGCGGCGAGCGAGGTCGAGATCGAGACCTATCCTGTCCCCGACGGCGCCCACCCCCACGACGTCGCCCCGGCGCCGGACGGGACGGTCTGGTACACCGCCCAGCACCAGGGCGCGCTCGGCCGGCTCGACCCCGCCACGGGAAGGACGCGCCAGGTGCCGCTCGGCGACGGCTCGCGGCCGCACGGCGTTATCGTCGGGCCCGACGGACTCGCCTGGGTGACGGATGGCGGGCTCAACGCCATCGTCTCGGTCGACCCGGAAACCCTCGCGGTGACGCGCCATCCGCTGCCGGAGGGCACCGGCTATGCGAATCTCAACACCGCGACCTTCGGCAGCGACGGGCGGCTCTGGTTCACCGGGCAGTCGGGGATCTACGGCTCGCTCGACCCGGAGACCGGCGAGATGCGCGTCTTCGAGGCCCCGCGCGGCTACGGACCCTACGGCATTCACCACACGCCCGCGGGCGAGGTGTGGTATTCGTCGCTCGCCGGCAGCTACATCGCCGAGGTGAACGAGGAGACAGGCGAGGTCGAGGTGATCGACACGCCGACCGAGGGGGCCGGGTGCCGCCGCGTCTGGTCCGACTCTGAGGGCGTGTTCTGGGTCAGCGAGTGGAACGCGGGCCAGCTCGCCCGCTACGACCCGGCGACCGGCGAATGGCAGGAGTGGCCGCTTCCGGGCGACGATCCGGCGGCCTACGCCGTCTACGTCGACGAGCGCGACAAGGTGTGGGTCAGCGACTTCGGTGCGAATGCCGTCCTCCGCTTCGACCCGGAGACGGAGACGTTCCAGTCGTTCCCGATTCCGCGCTCTGGCGCGGCCGTGCGCCAGATGCTCGGCCGCGAGGGCGAGGCCTGGGCGGCCGAGTCGGGCACAGACCACCTGACCGTCTACCGCTTCAAGTGAGCCGGCATTCGCCTGCCGCGCCGGCTCAGCCGTGGCCGACTCCCTCCAGGAACCCGGAGAGTAGCGCGCCCAGCGCGGCGGGCTGCTCCACCGGCGGCAGGTGGCCGGCGCCGGGGATCTCCTCGTAGCGGCTGCCGGAGATCAGCGCAGCGGTGCCGCGCACGAGATCGGGCGTCGTGGCGGCGTCCTCCGCGCCGCAGACGGCGAGGCAGGGCAGTCGAAGGCCCGCCGTCGTCGCCGTCAGGTCTGCGTCGCGGATCGCCGCGCAGGTGGCGGCGTAGCCCGCCGCCGGGGTGCGCACGAGCATGTTGCGCCAGAGGGCGAGCGCCGGGTCCCCGGCGCGGAAGCCGGCGGTGAACCAGCGCTCGAGCACCCCGTCGGCGAGCGGCGCCATGCCCCCCGACTCGACTGCGGCGATGCGCGTCTCCCACATCTCCGGCGGGCCGATCCGGGCGGCGGTGTCGGCGAGCACCAGCGCACGCACGAGGTCCGGCCGGACGGCGGCGAGTGCCTGCGCGATCATGCCGCCGACCGACAGCCCGCAGACCACCGCCCCGCGCAAACCGAGCGCGTCGAGGAGGCCGGCGAGGTCGGCGGCAAGCGTCTCGATCCGCCACGGCCCCTCCGGGCAGTCGCTCAGCCCGTGGCCGCGCTTGTCGTAGCGCACGACGCGCAGCCCCGCCGGCAGGTGCGCCATCACCGCGTCCCAGATGCGGAGGTCCGTGCCGAGCGAGTTCGCGAAGACGAGCGCGGGCCCCTCCGCCGGCCCCTCCGCCGGCCCCTCGACCCGGACATGGTGCGTGACGCCGTCGACCGTGATTGCCTGCATCGCCGCCCCGTCAGCCCTTGCCGCGCCAGGGGATCAGCCAGCCCTCGGCCGTGCGCATGACGATCTCGATGGCGAAGCCGATGAGACCGATGATGATGATGCCGATCACGACGACATCCGTCTGCAGGAAATTCTTCGCGATCATCATCATCGAGCCGACGCCCTGGTCGGCTGCGACCAGCTCGGCCGCGACCAGCGTGCCCCAGCACACACCCATCGAGGTGCGGAGCCCCGTGAAGATCTCCGGCAGCGCGTTCGGCAGGATCACGTGGCGCAGCACCTGCGCCTTCGAGGCGCCGAGCGAGTAGGCGGCGTGCACCTTGGAGATGCGCACCGAGCTGACGCCCGAGCGTGCCGCGATCAGCATGATGAAGAAGGCGGCGAGGAACAGCAGGAAGGTCTTGGCCACCTCGTCGATGCCGAGCCAGAGGATCACCAGCGGGATCAGCGCCAAGGGCGGGATCGGGCGGATGAACTCGACGATCGGGTCGAAGAGCCCCCGCGCCACCGAGTTCAACCCCATGGCGAAGCCGACGGGGACGCCGAGGAGGGCGCCGAAGAACACACCCAGCAGCACGCGCTTGACGGAGGTCCAGACATGCTCCCAGAGGGGCACGTTGCGGTAGCCCTCCGTGACGAGACCGACGAAGCGGTCTATCACGCCGGGCCGCGCGCGGTTCGGATCGTCCCAGGGATAGAGCGATCCCTCGAGCGGCGGCCAGTAGATCGGGTCGATCCAGCCAGTGACGGTGGAGAGCCACCACGCCACCAGCAGCGTCAGCACCGTCACGATCGACCAGAGCCGCCCAGAGTTCACGGCGGAGGCGTCGCCGAACTTGATCGTCTTCTGCCGCGTGAACGTGTTGTCCGCGATCCCGAGCCAGACGGCGAGGCCGGAGGGCTGAGACTCGTCTCTCGTCTCGCGCTGCATCGGTCAGCCTCCTTCCGCGCGGCCCATGATCTCCTCCTCCATCTCCCAGATCATGGTGAGGATCTCCTCGCGCTTCTCGATGAACTCGCGCCCCGCCTTGATGTCGCGGGCGGGCGTGTCGATGCCCTGCTCGGCGAAGGGCAGCTCATAACTCTTGTGGATCCGGCCGGGCCTCGGCGCCATCACCGTCAGCCGCTCGCCGAGGAAGAGCGCCTCCTCGACCGAGTGCGTGATCAGCATGATGGTCTTGCCGGTCTCCTTCCAGAGTCTCAGCACTAGACCTTGCATCTTCTCGCGCGTCAGCGCGTCCAGGGCACCGAGCGGCTCGTCCATCAGGATCACGTCCGGATCGTTGGCGAGACAGCGCGCCAGCGCCACGCGCTGCTGCATGCCGCCCGAGAGCTGGTAGACCGGCTTGTCGGCGAAGTCTGTCAGCGCGACGATGCCGAGCCAGCGGTCGATCACCTCGCGCTGCTGCGCCCGCGCCGCGCCGGCCATGCGCAGGCCGAAGCCGACGTTCTCGGCCACCGTCATCCACTCGAAGAGCGCGCCCTGCTGGAACACCATGCCGCGCTCCTTGTGCGGCCCGACGACGGGGTGATCGTTGAGCGTGATGGCGCCCGCCGTGGGGCGCAGGAACCCCGCGATGATGTTGAGAAGCGTGGTCTTGCCGCAGCCCGAGGGGCCGAGGACGCTCATCAGCTCGCCCGGCGCGAGCGTGA
>JBEPXW010000265.1:0-3823 GCA_041641715.1 Pseudomonadota bacterium | reverse complement strand
CGGGCGAGCGGCCGCAGGTGATCGTCCCCGCGGGCTGCTGGCAGTCCGCCGCGCCGCGGGCCGGCAACAAGGCGGGCTACACACTCGCGGGCTGCACGGTCAGCCCCGCCTTCGAGTTTTCCGGCTTCGAGCTGGCGCCCGAGGGGTGGGAGCCGGGCGGCCGATGACCCGGTCCGACACCCCTGCCCGGCTCTACCTAGTGACGCCGGCGCAACTTGCGCCCGAGGGCTTCGCGGAGATCGCCGAGCGGGCCCTCGCGACGCGAACGGTCGCGTGCCTCAGGCTGGACCTCGGCGCGGCGCCGGAGGAGGCGTGGCGGCGGGCGGCGGCGCGGCTCCTGCCGGTGACGCAGGCGCAGGACGTTGCGCTGGTGATCGCCGACCATTACCGGCTCGTGGAGCCGCTCGGGCTCGACGGGGTGCATCTCGGCTCGAGCCGGACGCAGGTGCGCGACGTGCGCAAGGCGCTCGGCGCGGACCGGATCGTCGGCGTATTCGCCGGCGCCTCGCGGCATGTGGGCATGACGGCGGCCGAGGCCGGGGCGGATTACGTCTCGCTCGGGCCCGTCGGCGAGGTCGGGGCGCTCGGCGACGGGACACGGGCGGGCGACGACCTTTTCGAGTGGTGGGCCGCGATGATCGAGACGCCGGTGGTCGCCGAGGGCGGTGTCACTGTCGCGGACGCCTGGCGGCTGGCGAAGTGGGCGGACCTTGTCGTGCCCGACGTCGGCGTCTGGGACGCGCCCGAGGGCGTCGAGGCGGCGCTGGCGCGGTATGCGGAGGCGCTGGGCGATTAACGCATTTCCAGACGTTTCCGCGTCATGTCATGCCCCGGGTCGACCGGAGCATCCAGAATGGCCGCGACGTTCGATGCTTCCGGACTGCCGGGTCAGGCCCGGCGATGACCACGGGGGCCGATGATCCCGGACATGTAGGCGCTCTGGGCCAACACCTCTGCCGCAGCTCGTGCCACGAGGGGGCGGCGAAAAACTCATACGTTCAAGAGCAGGTGCTCGCGCTCCCACGGGCTGATGACGCGCATGAACTCCTCGAACTCGTGATCCTTGACGCCGATGTAGAGATCCGAGAACCGGTTGCCGAGCGCCTCGCGGAGCGGGGCGCAGGCCTTGAGCTCCTCGATCGCCTCGAGCAGGCCGTAGGGCAGCTCGCGCGGGGTGTCGTAGCAGTTCACCTCGGTCGGCGCTCGCGGCGCGATCTCCTCGACCATGCCGAGATAGCCGGCCGCCAGCGACGCCGCGATTGCCAGGTAGGGGTTTGCGTCGGCGCCCACCACGCGGTTCTCGACGCGGCGTGCCTCGGGTGGCGAGATGGGAACGCGCAGGCCCGTGGTGCGGTTGTCGTAGCCCCATTCGAGGTTGATCGGGGCGGTGAGGTGAGGCACCAGCCGGCGGTAGGAGTTGACGTAGGGCGCGAACAGGCAGGTCGCGGCGCGCAGATAGGTCTGCTGGCCGCCGATGAAGTGGGCGAATGCCTCGGAGGCCGAGCCGTCGTCATTGGAGAAGACGTTGCGGCCCGTCTTCAGGTCGACGACGCTCTGGTGAATGTGCATGGCCGAGCCGGGCTGGCCCTCCATGGGCTTGGCCATGAAGGTTGCGTAGCAGCCGCAGCGCAGCGCCGCCTCGCGCACGAGGCGCTTGAACAGGAAGACCTGGTCGGCGAGCTCGATCGGGTCGCCGTGCAGGAGGTTGATCTCGAGCTGCGCCGCTCCCGCCTCCTGGATGATGGTGTCGATGTCGAGGCCGAGGGCGTTGGCGTAGTCGTAGACATGCTCGATGACCGAATCGTACTCGTCCACCGCGGCGATCGAATAGGCCTGCGCCTTCTGCGCCCGGCGCCCCGAGCGGCCGAGGGGCGGCTCGAGCTGATAGTCCGGGTCGGTGTTCGGCTTCGTCAGGTAGAACTCGATCTCGGGCGCGACGACCGCGCGCCAGCCCTTCTTTTCGTAGAGGTCGAGGACACGGCGCAGGACCGAGCGCGGGGCGAACGCCACCAGGTTGCCCTCGCGGTCGCAGACGTCGTGGATCACCTGCACCGAGCGGTCGCTGGCCCAGGGGACCGCGCGGGTGGTCTTGAGGTCCGGGTGGAGCGCAAGGTCGGCGTCGACGTGATACTCGGTGAAGTTCTCGATGTAGGGGTAGCTGCCCGTGATGGTCAGGAAGAAGAGGGATGTCGGCAGATAGGTGGGCGCGAAGCGGACGAACTTGTCCGTCGGCATCACCTTGCCGCGGCCGATGCCGGCGAAGTCGGGCGTGACGCACTCCACCTCCTCGACTCCGTGGTCGCGGAGCCAGATGGCGAGGTCCTCGATGTTGTCGAGCGAGGCGGGCGGCGAGGCGTCGAGGCTGATCTCGGGGATGACGCGCCGCATGCGCGACTCGCCGCCGGGCGAAAAGGGGTCATTCATGAGGGGCCTGGATGGCTCTGTTGATGCGCTCTTTGAAGCGAAAGGATAGCACGGGCGGGGTGGAGGCTGGCAAGGGGCTTGGCCGGCGGCGTGCTCAGCGGCCCCCTGCCCCGCCCGCCCCAGCCGTCTCGGCGGCGTGGCCGCGGGCGACGGCGGCGCGGCAGTGCTCGGCCAGCGCCTTGCGGTCGGGGAAGTCGCGCGGGTTGACGGGGTCGTGGAAGATCACCTCGGCGCGGCCGCCGAAAGAGCGGCTCATCACCGCCCAGACATGCGCACCGAAGTACATGTCGCCCCACCAGCCATAGAAGCTCGCGGGCAGGCCCGCCCCCGGCGGCGGTTCGTAGCGGACGGTCACCGGCTGGACGAGCAGGTCGGCCCCCTCGTGGTCGAGGAAGAACACCGAGAAGAGAGAACTCTTGAAGGGCAGCACGCGCAGGCCGTCGGTCGAGGTCCCCTCGGGGAAGAAGCAGAGCAGCTGGTCGGCGGCGATGCGCTCGCGCAGCGTCTGCTCCTGGCGCTTGGCCTCGCTCCGGCGGCGCTCGATGAAGATCGTGCCGCAGGCGTGGGTGATGTAGCCGACGACCGGCCAGTCACGGACCTCCGACTTGGAGACGAAGTAGATCAGCTTCACGGCGCGCAGGCTGGGGATGTCGAGCCAGCTCGAGTGGTTGGCGACCAGCGCGCCGGCGCGAACCGGGGTGCCGCGGACGACGTGGCGGAGGCCGCAGAGGCGGAGCGTCAGGCGGGACCAGCCGCGGGCGATGCTGAAATGGAAGGTCACGGCGTGCCCGAGCCAGTGCCGCAACAGGCGGCCGCTCAGGAAGAGCGGGAAGAGCGCCGCCGTCATGACGAGGAAGGCCGCGAGACGCGCGACCCCGGCCACTCGGCCGCGTAGGCCGGGCGGCGGCAGCTCCGGCGGCTTGGCGTCTCTCCAGGTGGTCATGAGGTGGTCATGGCGCGCCGTCCCTGGCCGGTGACGCGACGGCTCAGCCGAGGATCCGGTCGACGACGGTGCCGCGCTGGCGCGAGTAGAACTTGTGGTAGCGCCCGACCATGCGCGAGGTGTCCATGAGCAGGCAGACATCGACGGTGTTGAAGTCGTGGTCGATCCAGGCGCCCTCGCCGACAAAGCCGCCGAGGCGGATATAGGCCTTGATGAGTGCCGGCATCTGGCGCAGGGCCTCCGCCTTGTCGACCTCGCCGGGCGGCAGCAGGTCCATCGCCACGCGGTTGTCCGGGCGCGCCGTGACGCGCAGGTCGGGCGGCGCCAGGTGGTTGTGGTGGAGGTAGCTGAGGGCCTGGGCGATCCGGTCGGGGTCGGTGCCGTGGAAGCTGGCGACGCCGAACAGGATGGCGATGTCGTGCTCGCAGACATACTGGCCGAGGCCGCCCCAGAGAA
>JBEPXW010000264.1:0-3840 GCA_041641715.1 Pseudomonadota bacterium | reverse complement strand
CCGGCGCTCTCTTCATCGACGGCGAGCGCGGCTGGACCGACTTCGGCGCGACCGCCCCGGCCTTCCGGCGACGGGGGAGCCAGTCGGCGCTCCTGCGCGAACGGCTGCGCTTCGCGCTCGAGCGGGGCTGCCGGGCGATCCACACCTGCACCGGCGAGGACGTGCCGGGCGACCCGCAGCATTCCTACGCCAACATCCTGAAGGCCGGCTTCCGCGAGGACTACCTGCGCGCCAACTACGCGCCGCCGAAGCCGGGCTGAGAGAGGCGCAAATCCCGCTTGCCCGCGGGGCGGCTTCGGGGCCAGCATGGGGCCGCGATCACCCGAGGGCGGCGGAGACATGTTCCAGACTTTCGACGAGCGCACCGAGCGGGCCGCGACGCCGGACCGGCTCGCGGCGCTGCGGGCGCGGCTGGCCGAGCGGGGCGTCGACGGCTTCCTCGTGCCGCGCGCCGACGCCCACCAGAGCGAGATGGTGGCCCCCTGCGACGAGCGGCTGGCCTGGGTCACCGGCTTCTCCGGCACCGCCGGGATCGCGGTGATCCTGGCCGAACGTGCCGCGCTCTTCGTCGACGGGCGCTACACACTGCAGGCGGCGCGGCAGGTGATGAGCGAGCTCTTCGAGATCGTGCCGATCCACGAGACCACCGCCGCGGAGTGGCTGGAGGGGGCGGCCGGCGACGGCACGGCCATCGGCTACGACCCCTGGCTCCACGGCAAGGCCGAGATCGACAAGCTGGCCGGTGCGGCGACGAAACGCGGCGCGCGGCTGGTGCCCATGGAGCCGAACCCGGTCGACGAGGTCTGGGAGGACCGGCCGCCCAAGCCCACGGGCGCGGTGCGCGTCCATCCCGAGCGCCTCGCCGGCGAGCCCGCGGGCGAACGGCGCCGCCGGATCGGGGCGGAGCTGGCGAACGAGGGGGCCGAGGCGGCGGTGCTGACCCAGCCCGACAGCATCGCCTGGCTCCTCAACATCCGCGGCGCGGACCTACCGCACACGCCGGTGGCGCTCGGCTTCGCCGTGATCCGCGCGGACGGCTCGGTGGCGCTCTTCATGGAGCCCGACAAGATCGATGGCGAGGTGCGCGCCCATCTCGGCAACGAGGTGAGCGTCGCCGCGCCCGATCGGCTGGGCGCGGAGCTCGCCGAGTTCTCGGGCCGGACGGTGCTGGTGGACAAGACCGCCTGCCCGCTCTGGATCGCCGACCGGCTGGAGGCGGCGGGGGCGACGCTGACATGGGGCGAGGACCCCTGCGTGCGCCCGAAGGCGCGCAAGAACGCGGCCGAGCTCGACGGCATGCGCGCGGCGCACCGGCGCGACGGGGCGGCGATGGCGCGCTTCCTGCATTGGCTCGACGGGACGGTGGCGGCGGACGAGACGCTGACCGAGATCGACGTGGTGACGCGGCTCGAGGACTTCCGGGCGGCGACCGGGCAGCTCGAGGACATCAGCTTCGACACCATCTGCGGCGCCGGCCCCAACGGGGCCATCGTGCATTACCGCGTGACGCGGGAGACGAACCGGACGCTGAAACGGGGCGAGCTGCTGCTGCTGGACTCGGGCGGGCAGTACCCGGACGGCACCACGGACATCACGCGGACGGTGGCGCTCGGGGACGCGGACGCGGCGGCGCGGCGGCCCTTCACGCTGGTCCTCAAGGGCATGATCGCGCTCAGCCGGGCGCGCTGGCCGAAGGGCGTGGCGGGGCGCGACATCGACGGCTTCGCGCGGGCGGCGCTCTGGCAGGCGGGGCTCGACTACGACCACGGCACCGGGCACGGGGTGGGCGTGTTCCTCAACGTCCACGAGGGGCCGGCGCGGATCTCGCGGCGGAGCGGCGAGGTGGCACTGGAGCCCGGCATGATCCTCTCGAACGAGCCGGGGTACTACCGCGAGGGGGCGTTCGGCATCCGCACCGAGAACCTGGTGGCGGTCACCGAGCCGAGCGTGCCGGAGGGCGGCGAGCGGGCCATGATGGGCTTCGAGACGCTGACGCTGGCGCCGATCGACCGCCGGCTGATCGACAGGGACCTGCTCGGCCCCTATGATGCCGCCTGGCTCGACGCCTACCACGCCCGCGTGCTGGCGGAGATCGGCGCCGAGCTCGACCGCGAGGCGGATGCGGCAGTGCTGGACTGGCTGAGAAGGGCCTGCGCGCCGCTGGAGCAGGAAGAGCCGCCGGCCGTCGGCGGGAGCGGAGAGAAGGCGGGGAGCATGGCCGAGAAGTTCACCATCTCGCGCGACAGCGGCTACCACGTGGTGCGCGCGGCCGGCGGCATCCTGGCCGAGACGCGGCGCGCGCTGATCATGCGCGAGCAGGGCTACGACCCGGTGGTCTACTTCCCGCGCGAGGATGTCGGGATGGCGTTCCTCGAACGCTCCGCGACGCGCACCACCTGCCCGCACAAGGGCGAGGCGACGCATTACGACATCGTCGGCAAGTCCGGCGTCATCCGCGACGCCGCCTGGTCCTACGAGGATCCGGTGGAAGGGGCGGAGGAGATCCGGGGCTGCCTCGCCTTCTACGACGACAAGGTGACGGTCGAGGAGCTCTGAGCGGGGCCCGGCCCCTCACATCACCAGCGGCGCAAGCAGGAGGCCGGCGGCGACCGCCACGGTGACGCCGAGCGGGTCGAGGACCGCGCCGGCCCGCAGCATCCGGGCGGGCGTGACCGAGCCGTGCGCCAGCACGATGGCGTTCGGCGGCGTCGCCACGGGCAGCATGAAGCCGACCGAGGCGGCGAGCGCCACCGGCAGCGCGAAGCTCAGCGGGTCCTGCCCGAGGCCGACCGCGACCGCCCCCACGACCGGCAGGAAGATCGCCGCCATCGCCGTGTTGCTGGCCAGCTCGCCGACATAGACGATCACCAGCGCCGTCGCGGCGAGCACGACGAGCGGCGGCCAGTGGGCAAAGCCCCGCGCCGCCTCGCCGATCCACGCCGCGAGGCCGGTGTGCGAGATGGCCGCGGCCAGCGCGAGCCCGCCGCCGAAAAGGATGAGGACGTCCCAGCGCAGGCTGGCGGCCTCCGCCCAGGTCAGCAACGGCGCGCGGCGCTCGCCGCCCGAGGGGACGGCGAAGAGGGCGAGCGCGGCGAGGACAGCGATGCCGGGGTCCGAGAGGCCGAGACCGGGGGCAAGGCGCTCGACGAGGGGCCGCGTGATCCAGCCGAGGGCGGCGGCGAGGCAGATGAGCGCCACGCGCCGCTCGCGCGGGGTCATGGGCCCGGCGGGTTGCGGCAGGTCCGCGAGCGGCGCCGGGTCGATGCGGAACGCGAAGCGGGTCAGCACCGCCCAGGCGCAGGGCAGCAGCACGAGGGCCGCGGGCAGTCCGACGGCCATCCACTCGGCGAAGCCGACGGTGACGCCGTGCGCCTCGCGCATGTAGGCGGCGAAGATCGCGTTCGGCGGCGTGCCGATGATCGAGCCCATGCCGCCGATGGTGGCCGCATAGGCCATGCCGAGCATGAGTGCCGGCGCGAAGCCGTCGCCGGAGCGCGCGGCGGCGACCGAGCCCGCGATCGGCGCCATCACCATGGTCGAGGCGGTGTTACTGATCCAGAGCGAGAGGAAGGCGGTGGCCGCCATGAAGGCGGCGATCACGGCGCGCGGGCTGTCGCCGGCGCGGGCGACGATGGTGACGGCGACGCGGCGGTGGAGGCCCGACTCCTCCATCGCGCGGGCGAGCAGGAAGCCGCCGAGGAAGAGAAAGATCAGCGGGTCCGCGTAGGCGGCAGCGACGCGGCCGAGCGGCACGAGGCCCATGAGCGGCAGGAGGGCGAGCGGCACCAGCGCGGTGGCGGCCAGCGGCAGCGCCCCGGTCACCCACCAGAGCGCCATCAT
>JBEPXW010000263.1:0-3856 GCA_041641715.1 Pseudomonadota bacterium | reverse complement strand
CGCCAGGTGCGGCTTCAGGGCGAGCCCGGCGAAGAGCAGGCCGGCGCGCGCGGGGCGGCGCTCGAGCGCGAGCAGGCCGAGGCCGAGGAGCGCGGCCAGCAGGAACCCGCCCTGGCCGTTGACCAGCATGATCGCCGCCGGCGCGGCGGCGAGCGCGGCGCCCAGCCCCAGCGCCCCGGGCAGGATCAGCCAGCAGGTGCGCAGGTAGAGCGCCAGCGTCAGCCCGACCCAGGCCGCCATGGCGGGCCAGAGCGGCAGCGCGCCGAACGGCGCGAGGACGAGCTGGTACCAGGGCGGGTAGCGCCAGAGCATCCAGCCCTCCCAGTCGCGGCCGAGCCCGGCGGTCTCGACGGCGCGGTGCGCCTCCCAGTCATAGGCGAGCGCCGGGCTGCCCTCGAGCGTGAGGCGCCCGGCGGCCCAGAAGGCCATGAAGTCCGGCGTCCCCGCGGCCCCGCGCGCGGCGTAGGCCGACCAGACGAGGACCGCGGCGAGCCCGACATTCACGGCGGCGAGCGCCCAGACGAGCGCCAGCGCCCGGGCGTCGGTCGCGCGGTCCCCTGGGTCCGTTGTGTCCGTGGCGGCGCTGCTCGACATCGCCCGGCCTTGTCCTGCCTCTGCCCCCGGCGGGGGTCGGGCGAGTGTAGCGCGGGGCGGGTCGCGGCGGAACGGTTTTCCGGCGCGGTGTGGCATTGGCCGGGGATTCGCGCTAAGTTGTTGATCGGCAGGCCGTCCCTCACCGCGTGGGCCCTGCCGGGCGCACACGGGTTACGGGCTGGCCGTCGGGTCCAGCGTCGCGAAGGAGGTGCGCCATGAAAGTCGCCGAGATCCTCAAGGCCAAGGGGCAGGACGTCATCACCGTCCGGCCGGACGAGACCATCGCGACGCTCTGCCACAAGCTGCGCCTCGCCCGCGTCGGCGCCATGGTGGTGATCGGCGGGAAGGGCGAGCTGGCGGGCATCATCTCGGAGCGCGACATCGTGCACGGCCTGGCCGAGCACGGGCCCCGCGCCATGGAGATGAAGGTCGCCGACCTGATGACCCAGCGCGTCCTCACCTGCACGCCCGAGGACACCATCGCCCGCGTCGCCCGGACCATCACCGAGAGCCGGGTGCGCCACGTCCCCGTGCTGGAGGAGCGCCGCCTCGTCGGCGTCGTCAGCATCGGCGACGTGGTGAAGAACCGGCTCGAGGAGATGTCGCTCGAGGCCAATGTGCTGCGCGACATGGCGGCGGCGCATTAGCCCGCGGCGCATGGATCCGCGCCGCGCCACCCCGCGGGGCGTCAGCTGGTGCCCGGAATGCCCGCGGCGCGCGCGGCCTCCATGATCCGGTCCGCGAAGCCCCGGTCCCGCAGGGGCGAGAAGCGGAGCATGACGGTCCGCATCGTCATCAGCGGCGCGACCCGGGGCAGGAGCTCGGCCTGCTCGCGGGCCTCCGGGCCGCGCCCGGCAAGCTGATAGACAATCGCCAGATACGCGCGCCCCGCCGAATAGTCGGGCCAGTCCGCGACGATCGTCTCGATGATGGCGGTCGCGGTGTCGAGCCTGCCGAGCGCCAGGTGTGAGAAGGCGAGGTGCGACATGTAGGAGGCGCGGTTGTGCGGATTGATCCGCTCGGCGGTCTCCAGCGCCTCGATCGCCCGCCGGTACTTGCCCGCGAAGAAGAGCATCCGCCCGAGCACGTAGTGGCTCTCCGGCCCGTTGGGATAGAGCGCGGCCATCGCCTCTGCCTCCTTGAGCGCGAGGTCGTAATCGCCCTTGGTCAGCGCCAGCAGCGAGCGCAGGTCGAACAGCTGCGGCATCCTCGGGGCGATCCGCTCCGCCTGGCGCCGGAGGTCCTCGATCCGGGCGAGCACGCCGCCCCATTCCTCGGCCGGCAGGCGGGCCAGTTCCACGAAATGGGTCTTGGCGAGCGCGACGATGGCTTCCGCGTAGTCCGGGTCGAACGCAAGCGCGCGCCGGTAATGCTCCCGGGCGCGGGCGTTGCCGGTCTCGCTGAACTCGAGATACGCCTCGCGGCCCTGGACATAGGCCGCCCAGGCGTCGAGGCTGAGCGTGCCGCCCGATGACGGCTCCGTGCCGTAGGTAAGCCTGACGTCGAGGGTGCGGGCGATCTCCGCCGTGATCTCTTCGCTCAGGGCGAGGAACGTGCGCGCCGGGCGCCGGTAGCGCTCGGACCAGACGACGCTGCCGCCGAGCGCGTCGACGAGCTCGGTCGTCACGCGCACCGTGCCGTCGCTGCGCCGGACGCTGCCCTCGATCACGTAGCGCACGCCGAACGCCTCGGCGACCCGCCGGGCCACGGCGGACCCATCCGCATGGTCGGCGGTCGCGCTGTGCGCGACGACGAAGATGAAGGGGTTCCTGGCGAGCCCGTTGACGAGGCTCTCGGTCAGCCCCTCGCCCATGAAGTCCCGGGCGGCATCGCTCGTCAGGTTGGCGAAGGGCAGGACCGCGATGGAGGGCTTGTCGGGCAGCGGATAGGCCATGCGCTCCGGTGACGCCCGCTCGATCCGCGGCCCCCAGAGATGCCCCGAGCCGACGGTGCCGATCGCCAGGAGAAGAAGCAGGGCACCGACCGCCGCCATGGCGCGGCGCAGGGGAGAGGCCGGCCGCGAGCGCACGGTGCCGGGCCCGGGCGTCGCGGGGCCGATCGTGGCGGGAACGATCGCCGCGGCTCCGGCCTCGGTCGCGCCGTCGTCCGTCGGCCGGGAGACGCGCTCACCGCCCTCATCAGGCCCGGCCGGCGAATCCCGCTCGGCCTCGTCGAGCGCGACCGGTGCGACCAGACGGAATCCCCGGCGGGGCAGCGTCCGGATCACCGCCTGCGTGTTGCCGGTGTCGCCGACAGCGTGCCGCGCAGACCAGATCCGGGCGCCCAGGGTGGCCTCGGAGACGATCCGGCCCCCCCAGACGGCGTCGATCAGCTCGTCGCGGCCGACGACGCGATCACGGTTCTCCAGAAGGAGCAGCAACACGTCGAAAACCTGCGGCTCAACGTGCACCGGCGCGCCGTCAACGCGCAATTCGCGACGTTCACTGTCGAGCAGGCAGTTGGCGAAGCGGTAAATCATCGCTTCCCACCGAAGCTGCGTGAGAAAGGCTTATACCAAAATCCATGGAAAATTAGCAGCTTCTAAATGCCCTCTTCAAGCGCGCCGCCCGCATTCCGGCATGCTGGCGCTCATTGCATCGCCGCGGAGGCGGATAGCCCTGGACGGGCCGGTCCCGCGCACGCGGCGCTCATGCGCCAGACGAAGAGAAAGGGAATCGCCATGAAGACCCCTCGACTTGACTGCCGATCGGCGTTGGCCGCGGGCATCGCCGGCGCGTTTTTCCTGTCATTGACGGCCGGCCCGGCGAGCGCCTCGTGCGGATACGCGATGAAGACGGCTTCCTTGCAGCAGCCTTCCGCCGTGACGGGTTCTTCCGCCGTGGAGCCGGCGCTGTCGGACTGGCAGAAGAGGACGAAGCACCCGCTGCGCGGGGAGTTCCCATATGCGGCGGCGATCCCTCTCTCCGAGCAGATGGAGGAGCCGGCGCCGTCGGACTGGCAGAAGAGGACGAAGCACCCGTTGCGCGGGGAGTTCCCGTCCGCGGCGGGACCCCCGCAAGCAAGGTAGTCCCCAGGCGAGAACCGGCCGGCGCTACCGCCGCCGCCTCAGGTAGACATAGAAGGCGCCGGCGCCGCCGTGGCGCGGGTGGGCCTCGAAGATGCCGACGATGTCGCGCGCGTGGGGGCCGCTGCGCAGCCAGCGCGGCGCCTCGCGGCGGAGGCGGCCTTCGCCAGGGCGGGTGAAGGGGGCGTCCGCGGAGCCTTCGCGGCGCCCGCCCTTGCCGGTGATGACGAGGACGAG
>JBEPXW010000262.1:0-3857 GCA_041641715.1 Pseudomonadota bacterium | reverse complement strand
ACGGCCAGGCCAGTCAGAGAATAGGTAGCGCCGGTGTTGGTGCGGATCTCGACAAGGGGCTGGCCGCCCTCCACAGGGACGAGCACGATGATCCGGCCGGACACGGTGACGGTGTCGCCCACGGCCCGGTCTGGCACGGGCGGGGAGAAGTATCGGGGTGCGCCATCGGGGGCCACGTGGCTGTAGGAAAAGCTGTAATCGCCCACGCCTTGCACCAGGTCGCCAAGCGGCGCGAGGCCCACAAGCGAGACGGCGAGGTCGCTCTCGCCCGTCCGCCCCGTCGCCAGCGCGCCGGAGGCGCTCAGCCGGAGCGCGGGCGAGCTCAGCTCGCCGGCCACGACCTCGATCATGCCGTCGGGCTTCTGGACGATCTCCGCCTGGAGCCGCGCGCGCTCGCCCAGAACGGCCCCCAGCTCGGGCCCGATCTCGGGGCCCGGCGTGACCGTGAAGTCGGCGACCACGTTGAGCCGGTCGCTGTAGTCCAAAGTTGCCCGCCCCCCGGCCTCCAGCACCCGATCGGCCGAGGCATCGAAGGTGAGCTGCCAGTCATCGACCGGGCCCTCCGCGTTCAGCGCCAGACTGGCCGGAGCGTCCTCCGGCAGCCCGAGCGCGGCGGCCACGAGCCCGCCCGCAGCCTCGTCCGCCGCGAGGTCCAGCCTGAGCGTCTCCTCCGCGAAGTCGCGCCGCATGAGGAAGTCGATCTGCCCCTCAACGTCGTCCGTGCGCCGGAGCGACAATTCGACCACCTGAAGATCGCCCTTGTCACGCGCGCGGCCCTCGGCATCGAACCGGATCGCCTGCGGCAGCACGCCCTCGGCGACATGGGCGTTCTCCAGGGCGAAGCCCTCGACCGTCACCGAGATCGGTGCGCGCGGCCAGTCGAAGGGGCTCTGCTGCCAGGGCTCCTGCGGCTTCAGCTCGGGCGGCTCGGCCTCCGACGAGGGCGGGCGCGAGACATCGAGGCCGATGAGGCGGAGCTGGGTGATCGACAGCTCGCCGCCGACGAGCTTGCCCGGCTCCCAGGCGAAGTTCAGCCGGTCGAGCGTGAGCCACACCCCCTCGCCGTCCGAGACCTTCACGTCGACGAGGCTGGTGACGCCGCCCTCGAGGTCCTCCACCTCCTCCGCCGTGATCTCGAACGAGCCCGGCGAGCTGATCTGGTCGAGCGCCAGCTGGATCAGCTTGTTCTTGATCGAGGGCAGGCGGATGAACGCCTCGGCCGGCGGGCCGGTCACCGAGACGGCGACGAGGGCGGCGAGCGCCAGGATGGCCAGGAATGCGCGCATCAGAAGGCCTGCCCGATGGAGAAATACACCTGGAACGCGTCGTCCGCGTCCCGCGGGTTGAGCGGCACGCCGACATCGAGGCGCACCGGCCCGGCGAGGGTATGATAGCGCAGCCCGACGCCGGCCGCGACTTGGATTCCCTCGGCGAAATCCGGAAACATCTCGGTCGAGACCGAGCCGGCATCGACGAACACGACGCCGCCGAAGTTGCCGAAGAGCCGCGCGCGCATCTCGACCCCCGCCTCGAGCGCCGAACGACCGCCAACCGGGTCATCGTCCGAGTCGAGCGGGCCGACGAAACGCTCCTGATAGCCGCGCACCGAGCCGCCGCCGCCCGCGTAGAGGCGGTGGTTCGGCGGCACCCGCGCGAGGTCCGGCGAGATGATGGTCGCCGCCCGCCCGCGCGTGGCCAGCACGTAGTCGTGTTCCTCGTCGAGCGGCAGATAGAACGAGCCGCGGCTATCGAGCACAAGAAACTCGCTGTCGAGGCGGTTGTAATAGCCGGTGAACGGCGTGGCATCGAGACGGAAGCGGCCGCCCTCGGTCGGGTTCAGCAGGTCGTCGGAGCCGTCATAGGCGATGAAGAACGGCGCCCCGAGGAGGAACACGCTGCCACGGTCGCCGTCGTCGTTGATCTCGCTCGCCTCGAGCAGCCCGCGCAACCCGGCGGTCCAACGACGCGTGAGGCGCCGCTCGACGCCGGCCGTGGCTATGGCGCTCAGCGAATCGAACGCCTCGTCGTCGGTGCGCTTGAAGGTGAGGTCGGCCAGCAGGTCCTGCCCGTGGCGCCGGAACTGCGGCTTGCGCACGCCAAAGCCGAGCCGCTGCTCCACGAGACCGCCCTCGGCCTCGACCCTGAACCGCTCGTTGCGGCCGAACAGGTTGCGGTGCTCGAAGCTCGCCCGCGCCGTCGGCCCGACATCGGTGTCGTATCGCAGGCCCCCCGCGATGGTGCGCGGCGGCCGGTCCTCCAGCGTGACGGTCACGGGCAGCTTCGCCGGCGTCTCCTCCGCCTCGGGCGGCGATTCGGGGGGACTGACGGCGACGGCGTCGAAGAGCTCGGTGGCGAAAAGCCGCTGCTGAAGGGTGCGCATCTCCTCGTTGTCGAAGGTGTCGCCGGGCGCGAAGGGCAGATAGGTGCGGAGGTAGTCCTCCTCGACCGTCTCGGTTCCCTCGAAGGCGACCGGCCCGAAGACATAGGCCCGGCCGGCACTGATCCGGCTCTCGACCTCAAGCGTGGCGGCCTCCGGGTCGGCGACGCCGCCGCGGTCGACGAAGCGGGCATAGGCGAAGCCGCGCCGCTTCAGCCGCGCGACCGCGGCGCTCTCCGCCGCCGCGATTGCGGCCGCCTCGGCCTGCTCTCCGACCGGCGAGCCGAGCTCCGCCGCGTCGAGCGCGGGCGGTGCCACGTCGCCCTCGTGATCCACCGTCAGGACGTGACGCGAGAGCGTGTAAGCCGGCCCCGGCTCGATGATGAAGGTGACCTGCGCCGTCTCGAGGCCGGTCTCCTCCACGGCGGCCTCGACGTCGCCCGAGTAGTAGCCGCGCGAGCGCAGGATCTTGTCGAGCGTCGGCAGGTCGCCTTCGGCGCGCCGGCGCAGGAAGGCGATGCTCGACGCGTCCTCGGCGCGGTAGCGATAGGTGGCGAGCGACTCCTCGGCGAGCGCGGCGATCTCCTCGGACGGCGCGCCCTCGAGCGCAACCTCGTAGGAGACGGTCGTCTCCGGGCGCTCGAACTCGGCTTCCGCAAAGCGCCCGCCGGCCCCGGTGCAGCCCGCGGCCAGCGACACGAGGGCAAGGCACACGGCCCTGACCCCGGCACCGCACCCGCGGCGCGGGATCCAATCCGATGCTCGCATCGCTACCCCGTTCCATCCCGGCGGCCACCGGCGCGGTGGCGCACCCCGCCTAGGCGAGCCCGGGGGGCCCGTCAAGACAGCCGAGTATACGCAGGCACGCGCCAGGCGGATTGCCGTTCCGGCGCGCGGCAGCGCGGCGCCGGGCAGTGGGCGCGGCTCAGTGAGCCAGAAGCAGGGGCACGGGGCTCGCGCGCAGCATCTCCCGGGTGACGCCGCCGAACAGGATCTCGCGCAGGCGCCAGTGGCCGTAGCCGCCCATGACGATCAGGTCGACGCCCGCCTCCTCGGCGTGCCGGATCAGCCGGCCGGCGATGCTTTGGCCGGAGCTTGGCAGCTGGTCCACGTTCACCGCAACGCCGCGCCGGGCGAGCGCGGCGGCGAGGTCGGCCCCCGGCTCGTCGCCGTGCTCGTCCTCTCCGGTCTCGGGGTCGACGATGGCGACATGCACGGACTCGGCCGCGCCGATGAAGCCCATCGCGTCGCCGACGGCACGCGCGGCCTCCTTCCGCGGCGACCAGGCGATCATCACGCGCTTGCCGAAGGTCGCGCCCGTCCAGTTCTGCGGAACGACCGCGAAGGGCCGGCCGGAGTCGAACAGCACACCCTCGAACACCTTCATCAGAAGCGTCTCCTGCGGGCCCTCGAAGGGCTGGCCGATCAGCGCGAGGTCCGCGTATCGGGCGTGGCGCGCGGCGACCTCCGCCACTGCTGC